>JASMER010000020.1 GCA_030752195.1 Gammaproteobacteria bacterium | reverse complement strand
CCAGACCCCTCTGTGGATTTCGCCACTGACCTTATTTTCCGACATGGCCTGCTGCAGCAGCGGAATCACGGACATTGGCTGGATAGGTAATCCCGCAAACAGATTTCTGTGCATCACGCTGATCCCGCTGAAGGTTAGCCTTTCCCCTTCGGCCTCCGGGTCTTCATGAACGCGCCCCCGATCGTTGATATAAAAATCACCCAGAGGATTGTGTTCTGCATTCCTGACGAGCACCAGATGCGCCAACCTATCGACGCCGTCAACCGGCTGCAGCGGTGCGAAAGCAAAGTCTGACCAGACATCGGCGTTCACCACAATGAAACTTTCGTCCTGAAGTTTGGGTAGGGATTTGATGATGCCCCCTGCCGTTTCCAGCCGAATGGGTTCGCGGGAGTAGACAATTTTGATACCCAGGGTGGAGCCGTTGCCCAGATGCTCTTCAATCATCCGGCCCAGATAAAAGTGGTTGATGACAAATTCAGTCACGCCAGCGTCTTTGAGACGTTCTATCTGATGTTCGATGAGAGGCTTGCCCCCAACCTTTAGCAGAGGTTTAGGTAAATTCGCGGTCAGTGGTTGCATACGCTCACCCAAACCTGCCGCCAGTATCATTGCCCGCATGGTTCTTTTAGCCGGCTGACCTCGGGAGCCGCTGGTTCGCAATGGGCAATGCCCGCCGGTTAAACCACTCCACAAAATCTCCCAATTCAGGGTAATGCCTGCTGACCTCCAAAAAGTATTGGATTACCAATGGGATATCGGCCAAATATTGGGATTTATTATCCCGGAGACTGAGCCTGCAAAAGATACCCATGACCTTGAGATGCCGCTGCAGCCCCATCAGATCAAAGTCACGCAAAAATTGTGCCTCACTGACGTCAGCCAACAAGCCATCAGCCCGGGCCGCCTGCCAGTATGTCAGCGCCCAGCGAATGACTGTTTCCGGTTCCCATCGTAGGTAGCAGTCCCGGAGCAGAGAAACCACGTCGTAGCTGTAGGGGCCATGCACCGCATCCTGAAAATCAATCACCCCAAGAGCCGGAACAGCTGAATCATCGAGCAGCATCAGGTTCCGGGAGTGGAAATCCCGATGCACCATCACCGTTGGCTGACTCAGCGCTGCCTCCTCTAGAAAATCCATCGCTAGATCGATCACAGAATGCTCAGGAACGCTTAATTCTAGCTCAAGAAAAGCCACGCAAAACCACTCGGTGAACAGATTCATCTCCGCCCGGAGCTGATCTCTGTCATACAGGTCAAGTCTCTTTTTTTCGGGACTGCGCTGAATCAACAGCAGGGTTTGTACGGCGCTGTGATAGATCGCTTCTGCCCGCTGTATATCGCCGTCTGACTGAAGCCCGCTGAGCGTAGGCAGTAGCTGCCGGTCTCCGAAATCCTCCAGCAGCAGAAAACCCCGGTTCAGGTCTGAAGCAAAAATTTCCGGCGCTTTTACGCCCGTGGCCCGAAGCATCCGGCACACCGTGATAAAGGCAGAGGAGTTTTCATGCTGCGGCGGCGCGTCTACAGCAATGTAGCTGCGACCCTGCCAGCATGCGCGAAAATAACGACGAAAACTTGCATCACCACTGACCATGGACAGCGGCGGCAAGGGACTGCCGACGGGGACCTCGAGGGCCCGGCAGACCCAATGCTGAAGCATAGATTCCCGAGATGACGGCTCTGAACTGGACATAGTAGGCAATACACTGCAGATTGCAGCACCATTAGCAGCATTAGGCGAAGGAGTTAAATTCCCGATGAATTATCGTCTATACTCGCGGTCTGGGCATTAACTGTTGCCCAACCTACTAAGTCGGTTTGATCGGCAATAAATTTACTCTCGTAGCCTCGCCACTTGACCCAGTCTGACGATAATCGCCCAAACCGTCGGCCTAGCGCCGCACCGCTGACGGCCCTGCAGCAGGTGGGCGCCCTGTCGCTCGGCGTCGTACTGATACTGGCCGTTACACCCCCTGCCTTAGCACAGCTCGCCCAGTTTAATTGCCTCCCCAATACCGGTGGGGACGGCTGGGTCTGTAAAACCACTGAACCCGACGCATCGATCAACACCGCGAACGGAAGCAATCAGTACAACAGCGACCGCGCTGTTCTGCCAGGCCCAGCGCCAGAGCGAACAGAGCCGCCCGCGACTGCCAGCCAGACCGCAGCGCAGCCCGTCCGGGTACCTGACGTTCAGCCACAAGCTGAGCAAACCTTGCCCGCCAGCGCACTCAGCCCAGAACCCGGGGCAACGACGGATACCATAACGTCAAATCTGTTCGATGAAGCGGTGGTCGCCCCGCGCTCACAGTACCCGCTGGATTGGATGCCCCGGGACGCCATGACGCCAGCACAGCGCGATACCCTCGCCCGAAATTGTTGCGGCGGCTTCGTTGATCCTGCGGCAGAACTTTTCGCCGGCAGAGCCGACCCTGACGAATCAGAAACGCTATTTCGCTCTGAATCGGGTCTCTCTCAGCTCTCGCAGAATTTCATCAGCATCGACGGCGATGTCATTGTCCAGCAAGGCGCTCGCACGATCGAAAACAACCTGACCACCAGCATCAACCGGTCCGAAAACACCGTGCTGATGGATGGCGATGTCATCTTCCGCGAACCCGGGCTGATGCTGCGAGGCAGCTCCGCCTTTATCGACAGCGATGACCAGCTTAACCGGATCGAAACCGCCCAGTACGTCCTGCACGACTTCGACGCCCACGGCACCGCGAGCAGCGTGGTTTACAGCAGCACCAGCGGCCAGGTTGCCATAGAAAACGGTGAATTCAGCCGCTGCGAACCGGGCAACGAATTCTGGGTCCTCAGTGCGGACTCCATAGTGCTGGACCAGGAAATCAATCGCGGCTACGCCAGAAAGGCCAGCATCCGAGTTCGCGACTTTCCGATTTTCTACTATCCGTTTACTCTGCCCTTCCCTCTGGGAGAAGCACGCGCTTCCGGCCTACTGCCCCCCAGTATCGGCTCAACCCGCACCGGCGGGTTCGATTATGAACAGCCTTACTATCTCAACCTCGCGCCCAATTACGACGCGACAATCTCTCCGAGATTGCTGTCAGATCGTGGCGTCATGCTCGGCACGGAATTCCGCTATCTTGCTGACTGGTCCATGAATACCCTCAATCTGTCAGGCCTGTCCGGAGACAAGATGTTCAATCCGGATCAGAGCCACAATCGCCTCTCGGACTCAACCCAAACTGAGAATCGATGGTTCGTCGGGTTCGAACATCAGGGCACTGCGGGGCGCTATCTTTCCACCTACGTCGACTTCAACAAGGTAAGCGATGATGACTATTTCTATGATTTTGGCGGAACAGGTCTGAATGTTGCGAGCCGCAACCACCTCAACCAGCAAGGTCTGGCGAACTTTAATTCCAGCCTGTTGCGAGCCAGACTCAACGTCCAGCGAATCCAGCTCATTGATCCGTTCATTAACAGGGAAAACATCTACAAGCCCTACGACCGGCTGCCTCAATTTTCCTTTAACACCGACACCGCCTTGCCTTTGGGCTTCGAGCTTGCACTCAAGGGCGAACTCACTGCTTTCGACCGCGAGCTCGACGAAGCCAGACTGACACCCGACCTGATTGAGCGTGGCGCTCTGGTCACCGGCGAGCGGTCCACCCTGGAACCCAGGCTCAGCTGGTCAACTGTGTCACCTGGCTGGTTTGTGCGGGCGAACGCCTCTTATCAGCACACGCAGTATCAGCTGGAAAATCAGGCCATCGGCACACTGGAGAATCCGGAACTCGGTATTCCAGTTTACAGTCTGGACTCTGGCCTGTTCTTCGACCGCAAGCTACCGCAGGGAGGTCTCCAAACGCTGGAGCCGAGGATTTTCTATCTCTACAGCGAGTTTAAGGACCAGTCTGAGATTCCTGTTTTTGATTCGTCAGAGCTGAATTTCAGTTTTTCCCAGCTGTTCCGGGAGGATCGCTTTTCCGGAGGCGACCGGACTTCCAACGCCGATCAGGTGACGCTGGCGATCACTACCCGCGTGCTGAATGCAAACGGCGAGGAGCGCTTTCGCGCCAGCCTCGGGCAGTTACTGTACTTTGAAGATCGTCTGGTCAGCCTTTCGAATCCTCTGCGTAACTGGGATCACCGCTATGCACCACTGGCGGATCAGTCAGCCTACGTCGGCGAAGTGGCCATGAGGCTCGGTCAGCGCTGGAGTTTCAACACGGATTTTCAGTGGAATGAAGATCGCCAGGAATTCGATGAAGGCAGTCTCTCCCTACGCTATCAAGAAGACAACAATCACCTGCTCAATGTAGCCTTCCGTTACCGGAGCCTGCCCGATTCATTCGTATTCTTTTTTCCGCCGACTATCGATCCTCGCACCAAACAAAGCGACGTCTCCGGAGTCTGGCCTCTCACTGACCGCTGGAAACTACTGGGACGGATTAACTACGACCACAGCAATGAACGAAACCTGGAAAGCTTTGCCGGCGTAGAATGGAGTGATTGCTGCGCGACCATCCGCGTGATCGCGCGTGAGTGGGTTGACGAAAACCAATTGTTTGTTCCTAATATCAAGCCCAATCGCGGAATATTTGTCCAATTTACGCTCAACGGCCTGGGAAATCTCGGCGGCGCCGGCATCAGCAACCTGCTGGAAGACGGTATTCGGGGCTTCCGGGAAAACAATTTATGAATAATATAGATCTCAAAGAAACTGCGCAGCGCGGAGGACTCCTGCTCATCGGCGCTCTGATTTGCCTGTTCCTCACCCTGCCTGCGACGGCGCAGCAGCGCGTTCTGCTCGACAAAATCGTCGCCATCGTTGACCGCGATGTGGTGCTGCAGAGCGAATTAAACAATCGCCTGGAGGATATTCGACGAACAGCAGAACGGGACAACCGGGAGCTGCCCCCGCCGAATCAGCTGCGCGACGAAGTGCTGGAAACCCTCATCATGGAAAACATCCAGATGCAGTTCGCCGAGCGCGCCAGCATTCGCTACGACGACGACACCATCAACCGGGTGCTGGGCAACATGGCGCAGGAATCCGGATTGAGCTTTGAAGCCTATATTCAGGCGCTGGAGGCTCAGGGCGTCTATCTACAAACCCGCGAGCAGGTCCGCCAGCAGCTCACCATGCAGGAACTGCAGCGGGGATATGTGAACCAGCGCATCACGGTGACAGATCAGGAAATTGATAACTTTCTGAACTCCGAAATGGGTCAGGAAGTCATCTCCGCCGATTACCTCATCGATCACATTCTGATTCCGGTGACCTCGGCCGACAGCCCGCAAATACGGAGCGACAAGCTGCGTTATGCCGCTGAACTGGTCGCCCAGCTGGAGGAAGGCGGCTCGATCACAGAAACACGGGCTCGCGCCCTCGCCGAAAGACGTTTTGCCCTTGATGGCACCAATTTTGGCTGGCGTAAGCTGGACCAGCTCCCCTCACTGTTTGCCAATGCGGTGGAACCGATGAGTGTGGGGCAAATCGAGGGCCCCATCGAAGCCGGCAACGGATTTCACATTATCCAGCTGCGAGACAAGCGCGGCGGCACAGAACAGATCGTCAAGCAGACACACATCAGACACATCATGCTGGCGCCCAACGAAATTCGCGATGAACAGCAGACTATCGCACTGATTAATGAGCTCAGGCAGCGCATTGTCGATGATGGCGAAGAGTTCACGTCGCTGGCAAGGCAGAATTCCGACGACGCCACTTCAGTGGTGGCCGGCGGGGATCTGGACTGGGTTTCTGAAGGTGGCATGCCCATTGAAATGGAATCGGTTGTCGATACGCTAGAAGTCGGCGAAATCAGCGAGCCTTTCCGCTCGCAGATGGGTTGGCATATTGCAGAGGCACTCGGGCGCAGAGAGTCTGACCTTTCCAGCGAGTATACCCGCAGCCAGGCGGCCAACATGTTGCGGAACCGCAAATTTGAACTGGAACTCCAGAACTGGTTGATCGAGATTCGTGAAGAAGCCTTCGTAGAACTGGTTGATTGATGCCGGATATAGGCCGTGATTACCCGACTCGCACTCACCCCCGGCGAACCGGCCGGCATCGGACCCGATCTCTGCATTAAACTGGCGCAGCACCCACCAGACGCCCAGCTTGTCGTAGTCGGCGACCAGCAGCTGATGGCGCAGCGCGCTGCTGCGCTGGACCTCCCTCTTACTCTGGTGCCTTTTGACGAAATCGCTGCACCTCGCCGCAACGAAGCTGGAGAACTCTTCGTTTGCAACGTCGCTCTGGCTGAGCCTGCCCGCCCCGGAAGACTCAATTCCGCCAACAGCCCCTATGTTCTGGACACACTCGAAGTCGCGACAAGCATCGCGCTTCGCAAGCAAGTTCATGCGCTGGTGACGGGCCCGGTGCATAAAGGCGTCATTAACGAAGCAGGCATCCCTTTTTCCGGTCACACAGAATTTCTCGCGCAGCAGTGTGAGGTTGACCTCACGGTCATGATGCTTGCCACCGAGGGTCTGCGAGTTGCGCTGGCCACCACCCATTTGCCGCTGCAGAAGGTTGCTGCCGCGATCACTGAGGACGGTCTGACTAAGGTTCTGACCATTCTGCATCATGAGCTCAAACACAAATTCGCCATTGAAGAACCACGCATTCTGGTATGCGGCCTGAATCCCCACGCCGGCGAATCTGGCCATCTTGGCACTGAGGAAATCGACATCATTGAACCGGTTCTGAGCAGGCTGTCACAGCAGGGCATGAATCTGACAGGCCCTCTGCCGGCTGATACCCTGTTCACCGAAAAATATCTTGGCAAGACAGATGCTGTGCTCGCCATGTATCACGATCAGGGTTTGCCGGTGCTTAAGTACAAGGGCTTTGGCAATGCGGCCAATATCACGCTGGGACTGCCGATCATTCGCACTTCTGTTGATCACGGTACCGCGCTGGAGCTTGCCGGCAGCGGTGAGGCAGATATTGGCAGCCTACAGACCGCCATCGCCACCGCGTTGGACATGATTGGAGCACAATCGAAGCCATGAACGCGAAAACCCGAAAGATTCGCCTGAGCAACGGGATGCCCCATCAGGCGCGAAAGCGCTTCGGTCAGAATTTCCTTCACGATAAGCCGGTCATCGCCCGGATTGTTGACGCGATTGACCCTCAGCCTGACCAGCATCTGCTTGAGATTGGGCCCGGTCAGGGCGCCATTACCGATTTACTGGCTCAGGCGGGCGGACCGCTGGACTGTGTGGAGCTGGACCGGGACCTGGCTGACTTTCTCGAAAAAAGGTTTGCCCGGCATGGCAACGTCGCCATCCATCAGCAAGACATTCTCAAGTTCGACCTGGCTGCCCTGATCAATCGCAACAGCAAGCTTCGCATCATTGGCAACCTGCCCTACAACATTTCAACACCGGTGATGTTTCATTTGCTGCAGAACGCCGAACTGATTGAGGACATGACCTTCATGCTGCAGCTCGAAGTGGTTCAGCGACTTGGCGCGAAACCCGGTAACAAGAATTACGGCCGCCTTGGCATCATGGTCCAGTACTTTTGTGAAGTTGAGCATCTGTTTAATGTTCCCTCTGCGGCTTTTACGCCCAAACCCAAGGTCAGTTCGGCAATTGTGCGTCTAAGGCCGCACGCCAGGCGCGAAGTTGAAGCGCGCAGCTTAGAAGCCCTGCAAACGGTGGTGCGAACTGCCTTTAATCTGCGGCGCAAAACCTTGAAAAACAGCCTCAAAGCCATCATGTCAGGGGATACACTGGCGCAGATTCCGGTCAATCTTTCTGAGCGGCCGGAAAATCTGAGCCTGTCTGACTACGTCGCGATAAGCGATCTTTTCGCACAGGAGCTGAATCAGAGCCATCATGACTGACGCAGATCACAACATCCAAATTGAGGTGAACACCCGATACCTGCAGGAGCATTCCGATCCGACATCGGGCCGCTACGCGTTCGCCTATACCATCGATATCACCAACCGGGGTGAAGCAAAAGTGAAATTGCTCAACCGGCACTGGCGCATTACCGACGACAACAATCGCGTTGAGGAAGTCAAAGGGCCCGGAGTGGTCGGACAGCAGCCTGAGATCGGGCCGGGGCAATCCTTCCAGTACACCAGTGGTGCAATCATTGGCACTCAAACAGGCACCATGCAGGGAAGCTACGAGCTGGTCACCGACAGCGGCGCCCGCTTCACGACGCCGATTCCGGCCTTTCTGTTGGCACCACCTTATACGGTTCACTAGCGCAGCTTCGCACAAAGGGTTTGCAGCGCGGCTGTCGCGCCCGGCAGGCCAGCCGATGATATACTTCCGTCAGAGTCCTCCACTGGAACACCATGAGCAACTTTGTAGTTGGCGACATCCAGGGCTGCTATAGGCCCCTGAAAAAGCTTCTGAAAAAGGCGGATTTTAGTGCCGGAACCGACGTCCTCTGGTGCGTCGGTGACCTCGTCAACCGTGGCCCGAAATCACTCGACACCCTGCGCCTGCTTCAGGATATGAATGATTCCATCCGCGTCGTACTTGGCAATCATGATCTGCATTTCATCGCCATTCACGAAGGGGTCGCGCCGGCACGCGGCAAGGACACCCTCGAGCAACTGCTCGCTGCGCCGGACTGTTCAGCACTGAGCGATTGGCTGAGAAGCAAACCACTGGCCTACCATGAAGCTCTTCTGACGGAAGAGGGTCCCGAAAATTTTCTGATGGTTCACGCCGGCGTGGCGCCGAACTGGTCTCTCCAGATGACACTCAATCTCTCGGCAGAGGTCGAACATGCTCTTCAGGGCAACAAGTGTAAAGCCTTTTTGAAAAACATGTATGGCAATGAACCTATCCGCTGGAGCAAATCTTTGCGGGGCCACGAAAGACTGCGGACAATCACCAACTACCTCACCCGAATTCGGTTCTGCGACGACATCGGCAGCCTGCGCCTAGACATCAAGGAAGGCCTCTGCGCGGCGCCCAGTGGATTCAAGCCGTGGTTTGAATATGAGAAGATAACGCGAAAGGCAACGATACTTTTTGGCCACTGGGCAGCACTGGACGGGATTACCAAACGGCCGCGGGTTTTCGCGCTTGATACCGGCTACGTCTGGGGCAGATCCCTGACCCTGATGCGTCTGGAAGACAAAAAACGCTTCACCATTTCACACTGATTAAGCACCGGCAAAATTCACCATGCAGACTTACCTGGTTGGCGGCGCAGTTCGCGATAAGCTCCTCGGTCTTGAAACCAAAGACCGGGACTGGGTGGTCGTAGGCGCAGCACCCCAGGAGATGCTGGATCTGGGCTATCAACAGGTGGGGCAGGACTTCCCGGTGTTTCTTGATCCTGAGTCTCATGATGAGTACGCGCTGGCGCGCACAGAACGTAAAACAGGCCCCGGTTATAAGGGTTTCGCCATCAACAGTTCACCGAAGGTCACCCTCGAAGAAGATTTGCTGCGCCGGGATCTGACCATCAATGCCATCGCCATGGATGAAACCGGCCGACTCATCGACCCATTCGGCGGCCAGTTCGATATTGAAGACAGGGTGCTACGACATGTCTCAGGGGCATTTGTTGAGGATCCTCTGAGAGTGCTGCGGGTCGCGCGCTTTGCGGCCCGGTTTGCACATCTTGGATTCCGGGTCGCCAACGAAACACGCGACCTCATGCGCAGTATCTGTCACAGTGGCGAACTCGATCATCTGGTTCCGGAACGCATCTGGAAAGAGCTGGAGCTGGCACTGACCAGCCAGACACCGTCAGTCTTCATTGAGGTATTGCGGGAGTGCGACGCGCTGGCAGCGATACTGCCCGAGGTCAATAATTTGTTCGGCGTCCCGCAACCGGAAAAATATCATCCCGAGATCGATACCGGCCTGCACATTTTGCTGTGTCTTGAGCAGGCCCGGAAACTGAGCGACGACAGTGTCGTGCTGTACGCTACCCTGGTCCACGATGTCGGCAAGGGCCTGACGGATCCCGGTCAATGGCCAAGTCATATCGGCCATGAATCAGCCGGCCTGGGCTTGCTCAATCAGATTGAATCACGACTGCGTGTGCCCAAGGAGCATGCCCAGCTGTCTCGTCTGGTCTGCGAACATCACACCAAGCTGCATCGCGTGAAAGAACTGAAGCCAGCAACGGTGCTGAACCTGCTGGAATCTCTTGATGCGTTTCGCCGCCCGGAGCGTCTGGACAAATTTCTGCTGGCCTGCGAGGCCGATGCACGGGGTCGCACAGGCCTCGAGACGCGCGACTATCCACAAAATGCCTATCTGAAAACCTTACTGCTGTCAGCCAGCGCCATCGACAGCCGCGCGGTCCTGGCCGCCAGTCGCGCCGAGCCGAAGGCGGCCATATACGAAGCCCGCCTGTCCACCATCACCAAGACAATTGAGTCCCTGAAGCATGATCAATGAACAACCCGTCGCACTGATAACCGGAAGCGCAAGGCGAATCGGCGCCGCCCTCGTGCGGCGCTTTCATGACGCCGGCTATCGTCTCATTATCCACTTCAAGGGTTCGGAACAAGAAGCGCTGAGCCTGCAGGCGGAACGCAATGCCGTGCGTGCCGATTCAGTCAGCTGCCTGCAGGCGGCACTGACTGAAAGGTCGGAAGTCGCTCAGCTGGCACAGAACGCGCTCGACTGTTTCGGCCGCATCGACGTGCTGATCAACAACGCGTCGTCTTTCTATGCGACGCCACTGGAAGACTCCACTCAGGAACAGTGGGACGACCTCATAGACAGCAATCTGCGTGGAGCCTATTTTCTGAGTGTGGCCCTGAGCCAAGAGCTCACGCGTCGTCAGGGCAACATCATCAATATTCTCGATGCCATGGTGGATGGGGCCATTCAGGATTTTCCCATCTACAACATTGCCAAGGCCGGGCTGAAAAGCATGACGCTCTCACTGGCGAGGGAACTGGCCCCTGCGGTGCGAGTCAATGGTGTGGCACCCGGCGCCATCCTCTGGCCGAGCCATCTTGAGAACCCTCAGGACGAAGCCGCAGAGGCTGCTCGGAAAAAAGCGCTTGACGGCATTCCACTCGGCCGAACCGGCACTGTGGAAGATATCGCAAATACCGCCTTTTTTCTCGTCGACCAGGCAAGCTACATGACGGGAGCAGTCATCAAGGTGGATGGGGGACGCGCGCTCCGCTAGTCTGTCTCTGGGCGCGAGCGGCTTACGCTGCGCAGGCGGCAGCAGGACGCGCAGTGTGCGCCTACCAGTCAAAATCTCTGCGCCAAAGCTGCTGACCGGTTTTATCGAACGCGTCCCAATGTGCTGTCAGCGTCCGTCCGGTCGAGGGATGTTTCAGGTCCGGCAGGATTTCGGCCAGGGGTTGCAGCACAAAGGCATGTTCCAGTATCTCTCCACGGGGAAGCAAAATGCCTGCATGCTCACCGCTGAGCTCACCGTAAGTCAGAACGTCAATATCAATACAGCGACTGGAAAACTTCGGCTGGCTGCGATCCCTGCCCAGCGCATCTTCAATGGCTTTAATCTCTCTTAGCAGTTCGGGCAAAGGCTTTTCCGTTTTCGCTACTGTCACGAGATTCAGAAAGTTATCGCCTTCAAACCCGACCGATTCGCTTTCGTAGACCGCTGAGCACCGGAGGCCGGGGAACCGAGTCCGTAATTCGACAACTGCCTTTCGAATATTGGCATCGGCGTCAATATTGCTACCAAGACTGAGAGTGAGAAGTTGCATGGTTATCCAGGAAACAAGGGAAGAAAAGGATTGGACAGAAATTCACCCGCTATCAGCGGCGCGATCCTCTTTCTATAATAACACCCACATCCTTTGAGCCAGTGACAGCGCCGGGCTTACCTAGCCTGAGCTTGACCCAGGGGACATTGAACTCGTTCACCACAATATCGGCGACCCGCTCAGCAAGCGTCTCGACCAGAAAAAACTCGGACTTTTCAATAAAATCAATAAGCCGCTTGGCGACTGCCTTATAGTCCAGCGCATTTTCGATGGTATCAGTGGCGGCAGCCGTAGCGATGTCCGACCCCATCTCCAGATCGAGGCTCACTACCTGCCGCTGCTCACGCTCCCAGTCAAAGATGCCAATGATGGTGCGAACTTCCAGCTCACGAATGTAGACAATATCCATGATAATTCCTCAATCGGTTATGGGTTAATGGCCGGCAAAGTCTCAAGATTCCAACGCGGTCGCGCCTGAATACTCAGGCCTTCCGACTGACCGGCCAGCAATCGCTGCGCGCCAGCATAGGCGATCATCGCCCCATTGTCAGTGCATAATTCCGGTCTCGCGTAAAATAGTTCGCCGCCACTTTTTGCGACGGTAGCGCCAAGCACTTCACGCAGCCTTCGGTTGGCACTCACGCCGCCGGCGATTACCAGGCGGCTCAGGCCGGTCTGTTCCAAAGCGCGGCGGCATTTGATCGCCAGCGTGTTCACTACGGCATCCTCAAAAGCGCAGGCGATATCTGCCCGAACGGCGTCATTCAGCTCACCTTGAGCCTCGACCTCTTCGGCAATGGTGTTGCGCACAAAAGTCTTCAGGCCACTAAAGCTCAAATCCAGCCCGGGGCGATTGGTCATGGGACGCGGAAATTTGTAAGCCCCGGCGTTACCGAACTCCGCAAGTCTGGCGACTTCCGGACCGCCAGGGTATGGCAGGCCAAGCATTTTGCCGACCTTATCGAAAGCCTCACCTGCTGCATCGTCCAGAGATTCGCCAAGCAACTTATAACGCCCGATGCCTTCAACACAGACCAGCTGCGTGTGTCCGCCTGAAACCAGCAGCGCGATAAAAGGAAATGCGGGCGCATCCGACTCCAGCATAGGAGCAAGCAAATGCCCCTCCATGTGGTGCACACCAATTGCCGGCACGTTCCAGCCCATCGCCAGGCTCCGCCCGAGGGCAGCGCCAACCAGCAGGGCGCCGATTAGGCCCGGCCCGGCTGTGTAGGCGACACCGCCAATTTGCGCATCCCGGATACCCGCCTTCTCAATGACTTCACGTATCAGCGGCAGTGTTTTCCGAATGTGGTCGCGCGACGCCAGCTCCGGGATCACACCACCATATTCCGCATGGATGTGAATCTGGCTGTAGAGCGCATCCGCCAGCAGGCCCCGGTCAGTGTCGTACAGCGCCACGCCGGTCTCATCACAGGAAGTTTCGATGCCAAGAACTATCACGACTGGCCAGTTGAGGGTCGCTTCATGAGGCCCGTAATCATGCCAAAAAAACTACGCAACCCCAACTCTCAATGAAGCCAACAACGTGGGCTGCCTGCCAACGACTGGCCAACAAAGCACAGACTTCACCCGAGGCCCTGGGACCTCGAGCCCGATACAAGGGCGATGGTGCACCCAACCCCTTGAAAAATGTGCCCCGGACAGGGCCAATTCCTTTGCATTTCAACCCCTGAATCTATAAGATACGGCCTCTCTGAAATTGGGCAGGCGTGGCAGCGCGCACTTGCGCAGTATTCGGTTAAACATTAGGTAAATCGCTCTAGAGCACAGCCTGCGGGCCCTCTAGACAAACGGAGTTCGAATGCCCCAGGTAAGACTTAAAGAAAATGAGCCGTTCGATGTGGCGCTGCGTCGCTTCAAGCGATCCTGCGAGAAGGCGGGAATCCTTTCGGAAGTGCGCCGTCGTGAGTTTTACGAAAAGCCCACTTCTGTGCGCAAGCGTAAAGCGGCTGCCGCAGTAAAGCGTCACCATAAGAAAGTTCAGCGCGAAAGCCGCAGAACTCAGCGCCTCTACTAATCATCAAGCTGATTACCGAACAGATCACGAAGGCGCACACCCTCTGCAGGTCCCCGCTGCACTCGCGCTATCCTTAATCAGGTGTGACATGCCCGACAACCCGCTAAAAGCGCAGATCAATGAAGCCATGAAAGCCGCCATGCGCGCTAAGGAAAAAGAGCGCCTAGGAACGATCCGCCTGGTTCTGGCCGAAATCAAGAAAGTCGAAATTGACGAGCGAATTAATCCAGATGATACCCGCGTCATCTCGATTCTGGATAAAATGGTGAAGCAACGCAGAGACTCGATCAAACAGTTTACCGACGCCGGTCGCAACGAGCTGGCTGCGAAAGAACAGAGCGAAATTGAGGTGATTCATGAGTTCCTGCCGCAACCTCTGAGTCAGGAAGAAATCGCCTCGCTGATTGACGAGGCCATCGCCAGTACCGGTGCAGCATCGATGCAAGACATGGGTAAGGTCATGGGTCTGCTCAAGCCGCACATGACCGGAAGGGCGGATATGGGTATGATCAGTGGGTTGATCAAGCAACGTCTGAGCTGAACGCCGATGCTATTCGCGTTATGGCACAGCACCTCGTTCTAAAGCTGACCCGACGCATTCCTGGCTCACTCTCACTCCTTGATATTTCACTTATCACTCTTGTCTAAGTCTCATATCACTTTCGCGTTTTACTCAACGAATTGCTATCGATCCGTGCGCTCCTGCTGCCGACTGGCATACAATGCTCGACGAGCTAACACGACCTAACTACCCTATCGCCCATGGCCGGACTCATTCCGCAATCGTTCATTGACGACTTATTACATCGCTCTGACATCGTCGAGGTAGTGGATAAACGAGTCGCCCTGAAAAAATCTGGAAAAAATTACCAGGCCTGCTGTCCTTTCCACAACGAAAAAACCCCCTCATTCAGCGTCCAACCTGAACGGCAGTTCTATTATTGCTTCGGCTGTGGCGCCGGTGGCAACGCGATCGGCTTTATTATGAATTTTGATCATGTGGATTTCCCGCAGGCAGTCGAAATCCTCGCGCGGGATGCTGGGCTGGAAGTGCCTCGGGAAGAGTCCAAGGCTGAGTCCCGCCGTAATTCCGAACACGCCAAACTCTTCAAGGCACTCGATAGGGCGAGCAAATTCTACCAGCAACAACTGCGCCAACATCGGGGACGACAGCGCGCCGTAGACTACCTGACCTCCCGCGGTGTGGTTGGTGAAATTGCTCGTGACTTTGCGCTTGGCTACGCCCCGCCGGGATGGGACAACCTAATCGAGGCGCTTGGTGATAGCGCGGAGCAACAGCGCGCGCTGCTGAAAGCAGGCATGGTGATTGAGCGCAACAGGCCGGAAAACAACAAAGAGCAAAACACCCATAAAGCGCCTTACTACGACCGTTTTCGTGACCGTATCATGTTTCCGATTCGTGACAGCCGCGGCCGGGTGATTGCTTTTGGCGGGCGAGTGCTCGGAGAGGATAAGCCCAAATACCTCAATTCACCCGAAACACCGGTATTCTTGAAAGGCTCTGAGCTTTACGGGCTGTACGAAAGCAAGAAATCAGGCGAAAAATTCACGCGCCTGTTGCTGGTGGAGGGCTATATGGATGTCATCGCGCTCGCCCAAATGGGCATTCGCAACGCAGTGGCCACGCTGGGCACCGCAACCAGCGCCAGGCATTTGACCCGTATGTTCCGCGCCGTATCTGAAGTGGTGTTTTGTTTTGATGGTGATACAGCCGGACGGAATGCCGCTTGGCGCGCTCTTGAGACCAGCCTTCCGCTGATGGAAGATGGAAGACGCGTGCGCTTCCTGTTTCTGCCTGACGGAGAAGACCCTGATACCCGAGTACGCTCGATAGGCACTGAAGGCTTTTTACAGGAGATCGAGCAGGCGACGCCGCTCGAGCAGTTCTTTTTCGACAAGCTTTCCGAAGGCGTGGACATTCAATCCATCGAAGGTAAGGCCCGGCTGACCAATATGGCCAAACCACTAATCCGCCTGTTCCCGAAAGGCGTCTATGGCCAGCTGATGCTGAACAAGCTCTCGGAGACCCTCGGTATCAGCAGTGAGTCTCTGGATCAGCTGCTCGCGAGCTCACCCCCGGAGCGAGGCAGTCGGTTCGAGCCACCAGAAACCAAGATGGCCCAGCAACCCGATGCCAGATCAAGGGCAACTCAGCAACCGGCCGGCCTGAATAGAATTCGCAAGTCCGCCAGCCTCAAAGCCATCGAGCTGTTGCTGCGCAATCCTGAGATCGCGCTGACTTTACAGGCAGATCTTGAGCCCCTGCGCTATGCCGGGGACGAATCCCAGAAACTGCTACTCACCTTGATTGAAAAAATCTGCAAGGACCCATCAACAGAAACCTACCACTTACTCGGCTACTGCTACGGAACACCCCTCGGTGGCCAGCTGACCCAGTTGCTACAGGCAGAGAAGATCACCCCCCAGGAAGGTGTCGAAGCCGAATTCACACAAATACTTGACAATATACTGTCTAATATTAGCCAGAAGCTGCACTTGTCGAAATTGAAAGATGAGCTCAAATCCCGCGTCTCAGAAGCGCCCGGGTCGAATCCAGACAGCGTCTAAGCTGTCCTAAATCCACCGAAAGTCGAGATACATAGTTACCGCCCACCGCTATAATGCGCGGCCCACTTTGTTTATCCATGTTGTGTCCCTGTACCGCAGGGGAGATGAGAATTTATGGCCGAAGTTATTGCACCACAGTCCAGCCTTAAGTCACTGATCGCCAAAGGAAAGGAGCAGGGCTACCTGACCTACTCAGAGGTCAACGATCACCTGCCGGATACCATCTCTGATCCGGATCAGGTTGAAGACATCATCCAGATGATCAATGACATGGGGATCAAGGTGTTCGAGACCGCGCCTGATGCCGATTCTCTAATTCTGAACGAAGACGACAGCGATAATGGTGCCGACGAGGTGGCAGCGGCTGAAGCAGCCGCCGCGCTGGCTGCAGTCGAAAACGAGGCCGGCCGCACCACGGATCCGGTGCGGATGTACATGCGAGAAATGGGCACCGTTGAACTGCTCACCCGGGAAGGCGAAATTGTCATTGCCAAACGCATCGAAGAAGGGCTGCGCGAGCTGATGAAAGCCATGGCGCTGTTTCCCGGCACCGTGGAGCACGTACTTAACGAGTATGCACTGATCGACACTGATGAGCGACGGCTCAGCGATCTGATCACAGGCTACCTGGACAACACCGATGACATCCCCCCTCCCGCCATGAGC
>JASMER010000209.1 GCA_030752195.1 Gammaproteobacteria bacterium | reverse complement strand
TTGTGTCATATGAGTAACACTTCCCTCGAACCTTTTGACCACAAGAGTTTCCTGGCCAATTTGACGTCAAGGCCCGGTGTGTATCAGATGATCGATAACGAAGGGGAGGTTATATATGTAGGCAAAGCGAGGCACTTGAAGAGCCGGGTGAGCAGTTATTTCAGAGCTTCCGGATTAACAAGCAAAACTCTAGCGATGGTGGATAAGATTCATGACATTCGGGTGACCGTAACCCGCGGCGAAACTGAAGCGCTGTTGCTCGAACAAAATCTGATTAAATCCCAAAGACCGCCCTATAATATTCAATTGAGGGACGACAAATCCTACCCCTATATTTTTCTCTCTGAAAGCAATGAATATCCGAGGCTGAGCTTCTACAGAGGCAGTCGCCACGGAAAAGGGCGCTTTTTCGGGCCCTATCCCAGCGCAAACGCTACCAGAGAGACCCTGCAGCTGCTTCAGAAAGTGTTCAAAGTCAGGCAATGCAATGACAGTTACTTCAAGAATCGCTCGAGACCGTGCTTACAGTATCAGATCAATCGCTGCACCGGCCCCTGTGTCAATCTTATTTCACCGGAACAGTACGCGATGGATGTCGAATACTCAGTAATGTTCCTGCAAGGAAAAAGCAGTGCACTGACTAAAAAACTGATGGCGCGCATGGAGAAAGCCGCAGAGGTGCAGGAATTTGAAAAAGCAGCGACAATTCGGGATCAGATATCTGATTTGAGACGGATTCAGGAGCAGCAATATGTCTCCAATCAGGGTGGCGATGCCGATGTGCTTGCGGCTGCTATTTCGAGCTCGACTTTTGTCGTGCACGTTATCTATGTCCGAAACGGCCGGATCATCGGAAGCAAGGGATTTTTTTCCCCGTTTGCGACTAGCTTCAGAGCCGGGAGAGCTTCTCTCAGCGTTCATCGCGCAGGTGTATCTGGCAGATGACAAGGCGGCAAACATCCCGCCTGAGCTCATCGTCTCCGAATCCCTTCCAGATAGTCCGCAATTGCAATCAGCCCTTAGTTTTGTTGCTGAAAAAAAAATCCGGTTGGGTGATCGGGTTCGTGGTCATCGTGCCAAATGGCTTGAGCTGGCTCGCACCAATGCGCAAGAAACCCTACAAAGCAGGCTTGCCAGCAAGCAGTCGATGTTAAATCGTTTCACTAGCCTGCAAGCAAACCTATCACTTGACTTCACACCCGAGCGCATTGAATGTTTCGACATTAGTCACACCGGAGGTGAGGGCACCGTAGGCTCTTGTGTTGTGTTTGATCAGAATGGTCCTATAAAGAGCGACTACCGACGTTTCAACGTTGCCGGTATTACTCCCGGAGATGATTATGCAGCGATGGAGCAAGTACTTGATCGGCGCTTTACCCGACTGAGCAAAGGGGAAGGTAAAATACCCAGTGTGCTGCTCATCGATGGAGGCAAAGGGCAGCTGACTCAGGCCAAGAAAATCCTTGAAAAACACCAGTTGCCAGAGATTGTACTAGTCGGTATCGCCAAAGGGATTAGTAGGCGGGCGGGGCAAGAAACACTGTTTTTGTCTTCAGAAAGAGGTAGCCGAGAGATAGCCATGAAAACCGAATCACCTGGGCTACATCTTCTGCAGCAGATCAGAGATGAAGCACATCGCTTCGCGATTACTGGACATCGGCAGCGTCGAAGCAGGGCCCGCCGGGTATCAAATTTGGAAAGTATTCCGGGTTTGGGTCCGAAAAGAAGACGGGAGTTGTTAACGCACTTCGGCGGGCAACAGGCGATAATTAAAGCGTCTGAAGAAGCAATCGGGAAAGTTGACGGTATCAGCAAGAAACTGGCAGAAATCATTTATGCGGAACTACACAATATCGATTAAGCCGGCTTTTTTTCATGGTTTGGCAGCAAACTGGTTAACATCCAGACCGGCCGCTGGGCCTAGTTATTTTCTCATTCAGGAAGAAGAATGAACTTGGCAAACGCTATTACCATTTTTCGATTACTCCTGATCCCGATGGTTATTGGGAGCTACTATTCCGACTGGGCGTTTTCAAATATCACAGCGGCAACTCTGTTTACCGTGGCCAGCCTCAGTGATTGGCTCGATGGCTACCTCGCCAGACGTCTGGATATTGCGACAAACTTCGGGGCATTTCTGGACCCGGTGGCCGACAAACTGCTGGTCACAGCGGTTTTGATCATGCTATCAGCGCAATTTCCAGTCCTACTTCTTCCGGCGATGATCATTATTTCAAGGGAAATTGTAATTTCGGCTCTCAGGGAGTGGATGGCTTCAAGAGGGCAGCGTGAAGTAGTCGCTGTAGCCTATTCGGGCAAGCTGAAAACCACGTTTCAGATGCTGTCAATTATTGTGCTGATACTTGTTACTGACTCCTCCCCCGATTACTTGTTCTGGCTGGGGCAAGGCATGATCTACCTCGCAGCGGTCCTCGGGCTGTATTCTGCTTGCCAGTATTTAAAGGCGGCGATTCCCTCCTTGTCAGATAGTTAGCAGCCGCGCCATAGCCAGCTCCCGGTACGGTCGGAATAGCATGTGTGCTAACTAAGTGCTTGACTCTAAAGGCAAGCTCATTAGAATAAGCGGCTCGTCGGGACGGCTGGAACTACCGATAGATCAACGAACTGTGGGTCCAGTACCACTCCAAAGTATAACTAGATAAGCGGGAATAGCTCAGTTGGTAGAGCACGACCTTGCCAAGGTCGGGGTCGCGAGTTCGAATCTCGTTTCCCGCTCCAATCTTGTTAGTTCACTCATAAGTTTTCCCGCTGCGAGAGACGCTCGACGGGGTGGTTCATTGTGCTGGTTAAGTTTGTTCTAGTCGCGGTCCTGAAAGAATCCGAAAGTTCGGATCCATGTGCCTATATTTTATAATTTGGGCTAAAGACATGTTGTGTCACGCAAACTTGGGTCTACTCCGCCCGCCTTTCAGTTCGACCGTAACTTGCACTTCGAGCAAGCCGTCAGTCGTTGAGTTTGGCTCTTAACTCTGCACCAGTGGTTGAAAACTTGGTGAAACCAACATTTTGAGGACACAACAGAACTAATTCCCAAACTTGGCTGGATGGCAGAGTGGTTATGCAGCGGACTGCAACTCCGTGTACGCCGGTTCGATTCCGACTCCAGCCTCCATCCTTCTTTACTCCGGTTACGCTCAGAAACTGAGATTAGGAGACGCACGTTACTTTGA
>JASMER010000208.1 GCA_030752195.1 Gammaproteobacteria bacterium | reverse complement strand
CTGCAGTCCCAAATTGCCAAAGCAATCTCACTAAACATCCCACTGGTTTCTGCAGCCATGGATACCGTAACGGAAGCGCGTCTGGCTATTGCCATGGCGCAGGAAGGCGGTCTGGGCGTCATCCATAAGAGTATGACCATTGATCATCAAGCGCGTGAAGTACGCGCGGTAAAGAAGTATGAAAGTGGGGTTGTAAAGGACCCGATCACTATTTCTGCTCTGGCTACCGTGCGAGACCTGGTGGCGGTGATGAAGGAAAACAACATCTCCGGCATGCCGGTCATGAATGGTTCAGGCCTGGCGGGGATCGTTACTAGTCGAGATGTGCGCTTCGAGTCCAATCTGGATGCGGCAATAGACACGATCATGACGCCGAGAGACCGCCTGGTTACCGTGAAGGAAGATTTTAACCTTGCCGAGGTGAAAGCGCTGCTCCACCGACACCGGATTGAAAAAATCCTCGTGGTTAATGATGGCTTTGAGCTCAAGGGGCTCATCACCCTGAAAGACATTCTCAAGTCAGAAGATTTTCCCAATGCTTGTAAAGATGAACAGGGCAGACTGAGATCAGCCGCAGCTGTCGGCACCTCTGCGGACACCGATGACAGAGTGGCAGCGCTTGTTGAAGCTGGCGTCGATGTAATTATCGTGGATACGGCCCATGGGCACCATCAGGGTGTAATTGACAAGGTGGCGAATATCAAGAAACGTCACGGCGAGGTGTCAGTAGTCGGTGGCAATATCGGAACTGCGCAGGCTGCCCGGGATCTGGCTGCGGCGGGCGCTGATGCGGTCAAGGTCGGCATTGGGCCGGGTTCGATCTGCACGACTCGTATTGTCACCGGCGTTGGTGTCCCGCAAATTTCTGCTGTGGCCAATGTGGTGGATGCCCTGAAGGACACCGAAGTTTGTGTGATTTCAGACGGGGGTATCCGTTACTCAGGCGATATCGCCAAAGTAATTGCTGCCGGCGCTAATGTGGTGATGGTAGGCAGCCTGCTGGCTGGCTCAGAGGAAGCCCCGGGCGAAGTTGAGCTATATCAGGGGCGCAGCTACAAGTCCTATCGCGGTATGGGGAGTCTTGGCGCCATGTCCCACTCTCAGGGGTCGAGCGATCGTTACTTCCAGGATGACAAGGCCGGTCAAGAAAAACTGGTGCCGGAAGGTATTGAGGGAAGGGTTCCCTATAAAGGCCCGATGGCAGCCATTGTTCATCAGTTGATGGGAGGGCTGCGTTCCAGCATGGGCTATACCGGCTGTGCAGACATCGAGCAGATGCGCACGAAGACTCATTTTGTAAAGATCACCGGTGCCGGCATGTCGGAGTCCCACGTACACGATGTGTCTATTACTAAAGAAGCGCCGAACTACCGGGTGTCCTAGACTCAAGGGTTCACAGCTTTCAGCCAGTGATGACCTAAACAGCCAGGTCCGGGCCAATGCACGGATGGTGGTCAGCCGGGGGCAACAGGTCAAATTCTCTAATCCATGCCGGGGGCTCTCTGTTACTGATGGCTAGCACCAACATTCACAGCCAAAAGATTCTGATTCTCGACTTCGGGTCACAGTATACGCAGCTCATTGCCCGCAGAATTCGTGAAGCGGGTGTTTACTGTGAAATCTGGGATTACGACGTCTCAAAAGACGACTTTACTGCTTTTGAGCCTCAGGGAATTGTCCTTTCCGGCAGTCCTGAATCTGCGAATACTGCAGTCTCGCCGAGACCACCGGCGTTTGTTTATGACGCTGGCTTGCCAATACTTGGTATATGCTATGGCATGCAGACCATGGCCGAGGAATTTGGCGGGAGGGTTGAGGCCTCCGATAAATCCGAATTTGGCTTTGCACAGGTTAACATCGTCTCTGGCAGTGTCTTGCTTGACGATATTGAAGATCGTCGTCTGGACAGTGGGGCCTCTCAGTTGGATGTCTGGATGAGCCATGGAGATAAAGTGACCGCGGTACCTCCAGACTTTGAGATTGTGGCTGCAACCGACAGTGCGCCAATTGCTGCCATGCGCCATCGCGAGAAGCCATTTTTCGGACTCCAGTTTCATCCAGAAGTCACACATACGCTGCAGGGAATGCGCATAATCGAGAAATATGTCCTCGAAATTTGTGGCTGCGAGAGTCTTTGGACCGCGGCCAGCATCATTCAGGACGCAATTGCAACGGTTCAGGAGAGAGTCGGCAAGGAACAGGTGCTGTTGGGGCTTTCAGGGGGGGTGGATTCCTCAGTGGTGGCAGCATTGCTGCACCGGGCTGTTGGCGATCAGTTAACCTGTGTGTTTGTCGACAATGGCTTACTGCGTCTTAATGAAGGTGATCAGGTGATGGCGACCTTTGCTGAGAATATGGGCATACGGGTGATCCGCGCAGATGCTGAGGAGAAATTTCTTGGAAAGCTCGCCGGTGTCGAAGACCCTGAAGCCAAGCGCAAGATCATTGGTAATACCTTTATTGAGGTATTTGACGAAGAGGCAATGAAACTGGGGAAAGTGAAATGGCTGGCGCAGGGGACTATTTATCCTGACGTGATTGAATCTGCCGGTTCAAAAACCGGTAAAGCGCGCGTCATTAAGTCTCATCACAACGTCGGTGGTTTGCCAGACGACATGGCTATGGATCTGATAGAGCCACTTCGGGAGTTGTTCAAAGACGAGGTCCGGCACATCGGTCTGGAACTGGGTCTGCCATATGATATGGTTTATCGACATCCATTTCCTGGGCCAGGCCTCGGCGTAAGAGTGCTGGGCGAAGTGCGCAAGGAATACTGCGATATTCTGCGACAGGCGGATGCGATTTTCATTGAGGAGCTGCACCGCGCCGGCAAATATCACGAGGTGAGTCAGGCTTTCGCTGTGTTTCTGCCGGTCAGATCAGTCGGGGTGGTGGGTGATGCCCGCCGCTATGCCTACGTGGTCAACCTACGAGCTGTTGAAACTATCGACTTCATGACGGCCCGCTGGGCCCGGCTCGATCCAGAGCTGCTGGAACACGCTTCTACCCGAATAATGAATGAAATCCCCGATGTGTCCCGGGTTGTCTATGATATCTCCAGCAAGCCACCGGCAACTATCGAGTGGGAATAGTAGCCAATTGTTGAGTCATGGAACCAAGCACTGAAACAATACTGCAGCAGGGTATTGCAGCACATAATGCAGGCAATTTGCAGGAAGCGGAGCGTGCTTACCGAGCAAT
>JASMER010000207.1 GCA_030752195.1 Gammaproteobacteria bacterium | reverse complement strand
GCGACCGGCAGCATTCGATCGCCAAGGCTTCAGTGAGGACGACCTAATCGACTATACGCCCGCGTTACGGGCAATGGCATTGGAAGCGGTGCAGGATTTCCGACTTAGCAGGACCATTTTTACGCCACCTTCGCTCCAGGATCATCCCGACGGCACCCGCGGCTTGCTGAGTCTGCCCTCATCTACCGGTGGCGCCAACTGGGAGCACTCAGCGTTCGACCCGGAAACCGGGATTGTTTACGTCCCTTCAAGAACCCAGCTTCAGGTTCTAGCTCTTGCGAAGAACCCCGATTCTGACATCGAACTGAGTCAAGGTTTTGGCGTGCGCGCGCCTCGGGTTCAGGGCTTGGAAATTGTTAAACCACCCTACGGTCGAGTCACTGCAATCGACATGAACAGCGGCGAACATCTGTGGTGGATTGCTAACGCCGATACCCCGGAGCGCATAAAAAACCACCCACTTTTAGAGGGCATTGATGTTCCCCGGACAGGTATCCCGACACGATCTGGCGTGTTACTCACGAAAACACTACTGTTTGTCGGCGAAGGCACGGGCGGAGCCGGTGCCAGCCCTATTTTTCGCGCAGTCGACAAAACCACGGGTGAGATACTCTTTGAACTGGACCTGCCAGACAATCAGACTGGCCTGCCTTTCACCTATGAACATGATGGTAAACAGTATCTGGCCATGTTCGTTGGCGGCAGCGGTAATCCCGCACAGCTGGTCGCTTACGCGCTTCCCTGATTCGGTCGCCTGCGGCCTGTAATCAGGAATCTGAGTCTGTATCGGGACTGCGGCAACTGGAGCCGGCTGACGCTGCACAAGGTGGCCCAACATTTGGTAACACTACTTCGCCCGGCACCCGGTTTACGGTGCCGGGCGGCAGATTGAAAATCCCCAGCGGCAGTCGTATTGTTGCGGCATGTCCCCGCCAATGACCCACGACGAAAGCCTACGAATCGAATCTCTTGGTCAGGAGCTGATTCGGCTCGCGGTGGGCGGCATGCTGACTCTCGGCTTGGGTGCGTTCTGGCTATCTGCCGTCTGGGGAGCCTCCGCTTCGCTGCAGTGGCTGGCCCAAAGTACCGTGCTGTGGCTGTTCATTTGGTTTCAAACTGCCAGACGCCTGACGCTGAATCGCGCAGACCCGCAATCTGCTATCTATGCCCGGCTGGGTTGGGGCAACCGACTGACGCTTCTGCGCTCATGGCTGATCGCGGCAACCGGTGGTTTTCTATTCCAAGTCCGGCCAGAAGGCGCGTGGTTATCCTGGCTCCCGGGCATGATCTATTTTTTTGGCGCCGTGCTGGACCGAGTCGATGGCTTCGTTGCGCGACGAACAGGACAAATGAGTCAGCTGGGCATTGAATTGGATACGGTTTCCGATGCGCTCGGCCTGGCGGTCGCCTCTGCCCTGGCATGGAGCTATGGCCAGGTTCACTGGTCCTATCTGCTCATGGGTGCAGCCTACTATCTGTTCCATGCGGGTCTTTTACTCAGACGCATGCGCGGCCTAGCCATATACCCTTTGCCTCCCGCCATGCATCGCCGAGCATGGGCCGGATTTCAAATGGGCTTTCTGGTGGTGGCACTATGGCCCTTGTTTTATCCGCCGGTTACCCGGGTAGCAGGGTTCGCTTTCATGCTGCCGACGCTGACAGGCTTTGTCATTGACTGGCTGGTGGTAAATGGTCGCCTAAAAAAAGATTCTGAGGTCACCCGTCTCCGATTCGACCGACTGACTCTGTTCAGCCATGCCGTCCTGCAACCGGGATTGCGTTTAGCGATCGTCACGCTACTTGTCTTTACCCTGTGGCGAGTCGGGTTTCCGCCTGTAGTCATCGGAGGTGCGGTCTGGCCAAGCATCATTTTGCTGGGCTACTTTGCGCTGGCCGGCACGATGGTCTTATTGGGCATAGCCGGGCGCTATTTTTGCCTACTTCTGATCGGGCTTCTTGGCTGGTTTTACATTTCAAACCCGATGGACGGCGTGGACACTATACTGTTTTGCTGCGTTGTATGGTCCATGCTGCTCGGCAGCGGCAAGTTCTGCCTGTGGCAAGAAGACAGTCACTGGATCAATCGGTACGACGGCGCTTGAAACATTCCGCCACCATCATCGCCGCGCTTACCTGGCTGGTCTCCGCGCTGCTCGCGGGTTACATTTTCTCCCGACTGCCCCTGGCAGATTTCCTGACCGCCATCGCATCACTGCAACTGACAGACTGGGCAGTCTGGATCGGACTCAATCTGATCGTGCTGGTTCTTCTAGCCACGCGCTGGCGCATTCTGACCCACGCCCTGGGTCTTGGCATCAGCATGCTGCAGATTCTAGGAGTCCGTCAGGCAGGGGCTCTGATCAGTTTTGTTACACCCGGACCTCAGTTCGGCGGCGAACCGCTTCAGGTGGTCTGGCTGTGGCGTCGCTATCGTGTTCCGGGGCCGACGGCGTTACTGGCAGTGGGTCTCGATCGGTTCTTTGAGCTGTTTGTGAATTTCAGCGTTCTGCTCGGTGCCGTCCTGATCTTGCTGGGCTCCGGGGTAACTCCCGGCATGGACTGGAGTATCCTTTCCGTACTTTTGTTTGGCATTGTGCTGTTGATGGTCGTTGCGGTTTCGGTGCTCATAGTCAGGCCCGTGTGGCTCCGGCGGTTTATCCGACATCAGGTCGAACATTGGCGACAACATCCTCGACTTCGGAGACTCGGCGGACACTGGGCTGAGATTAGCCACCAACTGAGCAGACTGACTGCAGACCATCGCCGCCCCCTGGGCTTCGCGATGCTTGCCTCTTGTCTAGCATGGGCAGGCATGATTGTCGAGTTCTGGTTCCTTCTGGGTCTCGCGCAGGTGCCGTTCGACGTCACAGACTTTATCCTGCTTTTTACCGTGATGCGCCTGGCCTTTCTGCTGCCTTTGCCTGGCGGCATAGGTTCGGTGGAAGCTGGCTTGTTCTGGTCATTTCAGGCCCTGGGGCTGCCGCTGAGCATGGCAGCCAGCGTGGTGGTGTTAATGCGAGTGCGTGATCTGAGCTTGCTGCTCAGTGGTGCACTCGTCCTGCCCACTGTGAATTCTAGATCGATTGATCAGTAATCCTTGCCATAGGCGGCCCAGCAAGTCGCGTTTTCCCAAATTCGGATGGTAAATCGCCCGGTGCCGGGAGGTGCAATTCCGGAGAGCATCTTGTCACAGACGATGCGA
>JASMER010000206.1 GCA_030752195.1 Gammaproteobacteria bacterium | reverse complement strand
CTATGCCTCAAGGCGGTCATGGTAAATTTTGCCAAGGGAGGTGATCAGGTGGAGGCCGACCACATCGCGCTCGCAGTTGATGACACAGAAGGCGTTCCTCTGCCCCTGGCTGTCTATCGCCCTGTTTACATTGAGTTTGCAGGCATTTTGCGGCGAGTGCTGCCGCGGTCGTGATTTACGTTGCGGGGGGCTCTAGATTCCACTTGGGCGGACTACCGCGCAGTGTCCTCACGCATAAGCTGAGCGAACCTTCGTCGCGGCTGTCAAATGCGCCCGGCTTCATTACTTGGTGAGAGCCTGTGTGCCTGCTTCACGTTTATGAGCAGTTACTCTTCCGAGCCGGTTCCGTAATATGAGCCTAGCTCTTTAATTTTACGGGTCAGTGTGTTGCGCCCCCAACCTAGTAGGTTGGCGGCGTCGCGTCGTCTGCCTCCTGTATGTTTTAGGGCAATGTCGATCAGGGTCCGCTCAAACAGAGGCGTGGCTTCATTAAGAATGCCGGAATTGCCCATACTGAGTTGTTGATCAGCCCAAGCTTGCAGATTCTGCGTCCAGTTCCCGGGCGCGGCAGACTTGGCTTCCTGTTCAGAAAATTCGGGTGGCAGATCTGACAGGTGTACCTCGCGACCGGAAGCCATCACCGTAATCCATCGGCAGAAGTTTTCCAGCTGCCTCACGTTGCCCGGCCAGGCCAGATTCTCCAGAAACTGAATGGTCTCGGGCCGCAGTATTTTCGGCTCGACGTCCAGCTCTTCTGCTGCCTTGGCCAGAAAGTGTATGGAGAGCTTGGCAATGTCTTCTCGTCGGTCCGCCAGTTTGGGAATGTGAATCCGGATGACGTTTAAACGGTGGAACAAATCCTCGCGAAACAGGTGCTGCTCGACGAGCTTCTCCAGGTTCTGGTGAGTGGCCGCAATGATCCGCACATCTACTTTGATCGAGGTGTGCCCACCTACGCGATAGAACTCACCATCGGAGAGCACTCGCAGCAACCGGGTCTGGGTTTCCGCCGGCATATCGCCGATTTCATCAAGAAACAGGGTGCCGCCGTCGGCCTGCTCGAATCGGCCGGTCCGCTGCTGGGTGGCGCCGGTGAATGCACCTTTCTCATGACCGAATAATTCAGATTCGATGAGCTCTTTGGGAATGGCGGCCACGTTCAGAGGCACAAATGGTTGCTCCCGCCGCGGGCCGTGCTGGTGCAGAGCATGGGCTACCAGTTCTTTACCGGTGCCGGATTCTCCATTGATTAGCACCGAGATGTTGGAATTCGACAGACGGCCAATGGCGCGAAACACCTCCTGCATGGCTGGTGCTTCCCCAATAATTTCGGTCGAGGGCATGTCGACAGTCTCTGTCGCTTCCTCATTTTTGTCCTTCGCATGCGCCAGCGCTCGCCGCGTCATAGCAACTGCTTCGTCAATATCGAAGGGCTTAGGCAGATACTCGAAGGCGCCACGGCTGTAGGAGGCGACTGCACTCTCGAGATCCGAATGTGCGGTCATGATGATAACTGGCAGCTCCGGGTGGGATTGTTGAATGGAGGTGAGCAGTTCCAGTCCGTCGATGCCCGGCATCCGGATGTCGCTGATAATGGCATCCGGTGTCTCGTGACTGAGCCGGTTGAGTAATTCTCCTCCGCTCTCAAAGCTCTGGGTCGCGAGGCCATTCTTGCCAAGGGACTTTTCCAGCACCCAGCGGATGGAACGGTCATCATCTAGAATCCAGACTGAACTGTTGGTATGCATTTCCGCACTGTTCTTTGCTGTTTGCATTGCGTGCCTCTCGATTACTTGCCATCTGCCTGGCTGATAGTCAGCGGCAGCACGACAGAAAAAGTGGTATCACCGGGTTTGCTCTTACACTCAATCATGCCTCCGTGCTGGTTGATGATGGAGTGCGTGATGGGCAAGCCAAGGCCCGTGCCGTCGGCTCGACCAGAAATCATTGGATAGAATATCGTGCTCAACATGTGGGGAGGGACACCGGGTCCGTTGTCTTTGATGTCGACTTTCAGGGCGATGCGGTGAAAGACCTCACTTATGCTGATGTTGCGTGCCACCCGAGTACGCAGCAGGATCTCGCTGTTCTCCACCGGAGGCTGTGACGTATTGATGGACTGCATGGCGTTGCGCACCAGATTAAGCATCGCTTGAATCAGGTGCTCGCCGTCCCCCTGCAGAGTGGGGATGCTGGGGTCGTAATCGGCAACGATGCGGATGTCGTTGCTGGCGGCATCGGCTTCAGCCAGGCTCTTTACGTGTTCCAGCACCTCATGGATATTGGTGTCCGAAAACGCCAATGGGTGTTTCGCGCCGACCAGACGGTCTACCAGATTATGCAAGCGGTCAGCTTCATCGATGATCACCTGCGTGTAATCATGGAGCTCGCTGTCTGTGATTTCACTGGCCAGCAGCTGCGCTGCGCCGCGAATGCCACCGAGAGGATTCTTTATCTCATGTGCTAAGCCTCGAACAAGCTCCTGAGTGGTGGCCCGTGCTCCGCTCAGAATCTCCTCTTGATTTATGCGCTGAGCGTGCTCCAGAGAGTTCAACTCAAGCAAAGCGGAGACTTCGCCACCTGCTTTGTACGGATTTATGGTATAATCGACTAATATAGAGCGTCTGTGCTTGAGATGGAGCTCCGCCATTCGACGAGTCACGCTGATGCCTTTGTCCATGGCCATGCGAATCTCCCGAATCTCTTCGTCAGCGCCCAGCAGAAGCTCACCGATAAACTGATTGTTCGCCTTCGAGTCGCTGATCGCCAGGAGTTGTTCGGCTTCCATATTGATGTACCTGAGTCGCAAGTCGCAATCCAGCAGCATGACTCCGGTTTTTAGGCTATCGATCAGCTGCTTATGAATGTTGTCGAGTGTCACGATCGAGTCTACGCAGCCTCATCCGCTGGAAATACTTGATAGCCGCGTCACATGACGCACGCGGCGGTGAAGTTACATATGCAATAAGCTGACCAAGATATGACGTATTGCGAGGCAGTGAAGGCGTCTATTTACGGTGCACCTGCGTGGACCAATGCCATCGCTTGGCGTATTTTGTATCATCTTTTAAGTTTAGATTAACATGCATATCACTGACCATCTTTTGCACGTTTAATCCTTTTATCACAATGCATTAACAACACTAACCATTACAGGCAAACTGTAGAGACACCGTGAGGAGGCTTTTGTCAAGCAAGGCTGCCAC
>JASMER010000205.1 GCA_030752195.1 Gammaproteobacteria bacterium | reverse complement strand
GTGTCAGTGAATCCAGAGTGAGCCAAATACACAGTCAGGCGGCTATGCGGCTCAAAGCGCGCTTATCTGACTGGAGCTAAATCTCCAAGCCCGGCTGCGGGCCAGGGACCAACCGTGCGCTAATCGATTCATCCCTTTGGTGCGTGCACCAAAAGTGTCGCTCCACACTCCTCAAACTAACCCACAATTCCGCCCGATATTTTCGTACGGTTGCCTCTTCTGCGCTACTCTTACGGACATGGACAAACATCCTTCAGAAAAAACGGTGCAGGCGCCAATGCCTCCTCCGCTGCTAGCGGTCGATGATCTCTTTTGTGAACGAGATGAGCGCGTGTTATTTCAAAATTTGAGTTTCCGGCTAGCCGAAGGTCAGGTGCTCCAAATTAAAGGTGGCAACGGGTCCGGAAAGACGACTTTACTGCGAATCCTGTGTGGACTGAACGACAACTATCAGGGCCTTGTTCGATGGCGCGGAGAATTAATCGCGAATTGTGTGGAAGAGTTCCGTGACGGAATGCTCTATCTTGGGCATCGAGTGGGAGTCAGCAAGGTGTTGACTCCAAGAGAAAATTTACTGTGGTCAGGCCATTTGCGAAGACAGATCAGCGCGGATGAGATAGATGCGGCTCTCGCACAGGTTGGTCTAGAGGGCTTCGAAGATTCTCAGTGCTTTACGCTGTCTGCTGGTCAGCATCAACGGGTCAGTCTCGCCCGGCTGTTGTTATCAGAAGCGCGTCTTTGGGTGCTGGATGAACCATTCACAACGCTTGATGTCCGAGGCGTTGCATTTCTGGAAAATCTGATGGGGCAGCACAGTGATCAGGGCGGGTCGGTTCTTGTTACGACTCACCATGCTCTGGCTGTCGAAGGTCTCACTGAGCTGACGCTCGGGTTAGACAGAAAGCCGCGAGTTACTCTGTCATGAATAAAGCGCGCTCAACGCTCGCGGAGGCGGTACTTGCGACATTGCGCAGAGATTTGCTGATCGCATATAAAAGGAAAGAATGATCTGTTCAATCCGTTTATGTTCTTTGTTCTGGTCGCAACCTTGTTTCCAATCGGGATTTCACCGGAGCCTGAAGTGCTTGGAGAGATCTCGGCGGGCGTGCTGTGGATTTCGGCGTTGCTTGCTTCTCTGCTGGCGATGGACAATCTGTTCCGTGCGGACTTTGAAGATGGCTCCCTCGAACTGCTGATGCTCAGTCCTCACCCGCTTTATTTTCTGGTGCTGGCGAAGAATGTCGCCCATTGGCTAGTCAGTGGGCTCCCCGTCGTGTTGGTGTCGCCGCTAATTGCCTATATGCTGAATTTTCCTGAAGGTGCGTATTCGACGCTGGTGCTGACCTTGCTGCTCGGTACACCGGTGCTAAGCCTGCTGGGCTCCATCGGTGTAGCTTTGACCGTCGGCCTAGGGAGCAGGGGGCTGATCCTTGCGGTCATCACCCTTCCCATGAGCGTTCCGGTGCTTATCGCAGGAACCTTGACTGTATCACAAACCCTCGAAGGCGCCTCATTGTCAGGATATCTGGCAATCATGGGTGCAATGCTGGTTGCCGCGTTTACACTGGCGCCACTTGCTTCCGCTGCCGCTTTGCGCATCAGTGTAAACTGACAGCTTGTAGTCCATTTTGCGTTTATCCGCGTAATAACAATAGGTTACAATGCTACGCTGATTGGACTACAGAAGCCGTGGTATAGTGCTTCTCCTGAATTTTCCGGTATCTGAAGATGGATTGGACCTGGTTTCATAAATGGGGCTCCCCCAAGTGGTTTTATGAGCTGTCTGGTAAGTGGCTGCCCTGGCTCGTCGGCGCAATGGTTACCTGCCTGCTTATCGGTGTGATCTGGGCGCTGTTATTCGTACCTCAGGATTATCAGCAGGGACTGACAAACCGTATCTTCTATGTGCACGTGCCTGTCGCGAGCATCTCTCTGGCCTTCTTTCCGCTGATGGCGATAGCTGGCACCATTTTTCTAGTTTGGCGGATGAAGCTTGCCGATGTCGTTGTCAAGGTGGCCGCGCCTCTCGGTGCTTGGTTCACCGCGCTGGCTCTGGCGTCCGGCTCCATCTGGGGAGTGGATACCTGGGGAACCTGGTGGGTCTGGGACGGTCGGCTAACCTCCCTGCTACTGCAGTTTTTTCTACTGCTGGGAGTTGTGTCGCTCAGGACCGCACTGGAAGACTCGGAAGGAGCGGCACGGGCTTGCGCATTGCTTAGTATCGTCGGTGGCATCAACGTTGTAGTCATCAAATACTCTGTCGATTGGTGGAATACGCTTCATCAGCCTTCGAGCAACTTCACATTGGCGACCGATCAGGCGAACGGCCCTGAAATCTGGGTGCCTCTAATTTTCATGATTGTAGCTGTATATCTGTTCTTTGCGATAAGCCTCATCCTATCGACCCGGAATGAAATCTTACAGAGAGAGAAAAGGGCGCAGTGGGTTATTGATCTGGTTGCGAAAAGCTAGGTCTATCAAGGACTACTGAAGCATGCAGTTTTCAAATTTTCAAGAATTCATCGAGATGGGCGGCTATGCCTTTAACGTGTGGTCTGTGTATGGCATGTTCTTGATCTTTTTGACGGTCAACCTTTACGGGCCCTTGCGTAAAAACAGGCTTATCATCCGAGACCTTAAGCGTCGTTATGCACTTAACGCACAAGCCCCGGCAACATCTTCCGATTTCGACTCGCAGTCGTCACCGGGATCAGAAACCATTGAGGAGGAGAGGGCATGAAAGCTCATCGTCGAAAGCGCTTGGGTGTCATTTTGTTTGTTGCCGCAGGTCTCAGTGTTGCTATAGGTTTGACCCTTTATGCGTTGAGTCAGAACATCGATTTGTTCTACACGCCAACTCAGGTTGCTCAAGGTGAAGTGAATGCGGGACAGCGCATTCGTATAGGCGGCATGGTGCGTGAAGGCTCGGTGCAATCTGCTGCTGACAGCCTCGCAGTACGATTCGTGGCTACTGATTACGCCAATGATGTTCCAATCTACCATGAGGGCATTCTGCCTGACCTGTTTCGTGAAGGTCAGGGTATCGTAGTCGAAGGGAGTCTGGATGCTGCCGGCGTATTTCAGGCTTCGCGCGTATTGGCCAAGCATGATGAAAATTACATGTCACCAGAAGTCAAAGCGGCCTTGGATGCCGCCGGCACGGCTCCAGAAGGTGCCGTCACGCGACCTGGCACTTAGAGGATCAATCACATGATACCTGAACTAGGCTCTTTCTCCCTGA
>JASMER010000204.1 GCA_030752195.1 Gammaproteobacteria bacterium | reverse complement strand
TCCTGTATCCCGGTCCCAAAACGGTGTCGGCAACGGTATAGGCGTAATTCTCGTCTGCGGTATTCACATATTCGTCCAAGGCCGTATAGCTCAGGCCATTTGCCAGAACGACCGCAGAATGAGTGATGAACAGCCCGAGAGAGATCCGCCTGAGTATTCTGATGCTGTCTGTCACTTCGTCGTCTCCTGTCCGATATTGGCTCGAGGCCACTGACCCTCTGCAAAAAGCTACTGCTGGCCCTGCTGCCGCCTTGCACAAGTGCGCGATCGCGCCCTGGTCGACCTGAGCATGTCTCGTCTTACCTTAGCACAGTCCGACGCTGGGTGTGATAGGCAACTCAAGCGCGCATGCTGCTGACCACGCTTTGGGTTGCGAAGTTGCAGAAGCGCAGCTATGGATAGGTTGCAAATGCTCTCGATAAGCCGGAACCGGACGCTTAATCAGCCCAGCCGGAGAAGCACTTCCGCTGTGAGCAGGCCCAGGAATGAACCTAGCAATGAGCCGAGTAGTGACATCAGGATTGCTGTCGGGATAAGTCGTTGTTCAAAGGTGGCAGCAACCACCGTGGCAGAGGGTGCGCTGCCGATATTCGCGACGGAGGCAATTGCTGCCAGAGCGATATCGATCTTGAGAACCTTTGCCGCTGCAATCATGGCGGCGCCGTGCAGGCTGAGGATGAAAAACCCGGACAGTATATAGAACGGTGCATCCAGAATGGCAACCAGGCTCACCTCGGCTCCGATCAGAGCGACGATGATGTACAGCACCACTCCCGAAACCTCCTCGGCGGCAGGCAATTTTCTCAACGGAGTGTGTGCGGCGAGAGTGCCCAGAGCGGTGGACAGAATCACTGTCCATAACATGGCTGAAGACAGGCCGAGTGACGCAAGTTTTGATCCCAGAGAGGTGCTGACAGAGGCTGCCAGCAGTGAGATACCAAGGCAGCTCATCAGCGCGGAGGCATCAATCCGTTCCTCCTCTCGTTCCGGTGCACGGTATAGGGCCTTATCTGCTGCTGTCTCCACGCCGAGCTTTTGGTTGATTGCCTGCCGATGCGGTTTCATCGCCATGACAACCACCAGCCACACCGAGTAGCACAGGGCGCCCATCAGCAGAGTATAGCTCATAGCACTGTCACTCACCTGCAGCGCCTCCTTGACGGCAACAAAATTCTGGGTGCCCCCAGTCCAGCCTGCGGCCATGACGCTGAACGTGCGGCCGCTTTCTTCCCCCAGAAAACCGCGCATCAGCAAATAGGTAATCACAAAGCCGGCGACAATGGTCGCAGCGGACACCAGGCACAGCAATAGTGTTTTAACACCAAGTTTTTTTAGTTCTGTAAAACTGAATTTGAGCGACATCAGAAACAGCATCATCGGAATCAGCAAATCCCGGGTTGATTCTCTGGTTGCTCGAACCGATTCGGTGAACTCCCAGATCCCGAGGGTATAGCCAAGCATCGCGCCGAACATGATCAGCACAATGGGAGGAAACCAGGCAAACAGCCTTATAGTGGAAGTCCGTTCCATCGTTAGCAGTGATGCGCATAAGATCACAATCGCTGTCAGGAAAATGAAGCCATCATCTATCATTTGATTGACCGTCCGATGGCGTTCTGCGGCATGGGTTTCTGGCTCTTACTGCAGCAGAAGGCTGACATTCAGCGCGCAATCGGTATTTTTCTCATGCTGTTGGTCTTCCCTTGGAGGGCTCCTGAGGCATGGAAATTTCTGTTGCAATACAGGCGAGTATAAGAAGTATGTGTAGCGCTTGCCAGCGCTCGGTGATGCCGGTTTAACCTCTTCCGCACCGCTGCTGCATGCAAGGCTTCCCGCTTGGGCCGACTACGGTCGGGGACCGTAGTGCTGAACCGGTGCGCCGTAGTCCAGTGCGCCGAGGTCTGGAGAGTTGCCGTTGAAACCCTCCGTAATCGTGGGGAGCGGCATACCTCTGTCGATAGCGCTTGCCCCCGCCCGTAAGCGGAAATCAAGTGAGTCCGCGTCATAGAGGTTTTGGACAGTATCGATATTCTTGGCGCTGAGCTGAGGAACATTAACGAAAATGTCGTAGTCCACTAGGATACTGTTGCGGTCTTGCCCCGTGAGTGACGAATACTCTGTCAGAGTGGCCGCCTCAATAGACTGCAGTTGCGCTTCGTAATCTGGATCGGAAATGTCCGCGAGAGAGGTAGTCGAGGGGGAGCGCCACGAAAATGCAGTCGCCGCGGCAGGGTTCGGACGAAAGCCGTTGAAGTCAGAGCTTGAATAATCAGTCAGGGACGTCACGCTGAAAATCATGTCCTGTGATTCCTCACCCAAGAACAGGTTGTTTCTCCAATGGGCGTTCGAGGCGCCTGCGACGGACGTTTCCGAAAGAATCGTGTTGTTGTAAAACACCACACCCGCGGAGCCCGCTGTGATACGGGTTGAACCGCCGGGTAGGTGATAGGCGATGTTCCTGATCCAGTAGACAGGCCCTCCTAAAGCAGGCTGATTACAAAAGGCATGGGAGGGGTGATTGATTAGCATGTTGTTCATGATGCGGATGTTGTGCATCCCACCGTCAGCTTCAATCGGATTGTCGTGGCTGTTGGTAATGTAATTGCCATAAAAATCTATCGCCACAGAACGTCGGTCCCAATAATCCCGGGTCGGATATTTGGGTCCGTCGGGGATATCTGGGCCCGAGGGGGTTGAACCGTCCGGGTTGCCGTAGGTTTCTATGTTGATGCCATCATGAAAGTTGGCGATATAGTTATGGGCCACAATGTGACCGGGACCGTAAAGTTTGACAGCGACATACGAGCGCATTGGCGGAGGGAAGATCTGATTGTCCACGCCTTCGAACTGCGCCCACAGCTCGCCACGCCAGCCAATGAGATGGTCCGGATCATTCCTGCCAACAAAGTGACTGTCGGCAATATAAAAGCCGCGGGAACCGGAATAATTGGTGAAGACGCCGGCACCGACGTCTTCAAAGCGACTTCGTTTTACGGTCAGCCCCTGAGCGCCGGCGATGAACTGCGTGCCTGCCAAAATAGCAATCTCTGAATTTTTGAAAGTGATGCCTTCAAAATAGGTATGGTCGGCAGCGCGTACGTCAAACAGCGAATAATTGCCGTTGCCGTCGAAGATCACCTCGCCATCACCGGCCGCTACGATGGCAATGGGTCGCTCGGCTGTGCCATCTGCGGTCAGGTAGTAGGTGCCGTCGAGCGGGGTGGTGCGATTGACCGTTGCATCATTGGTGTACTCATAACGGTTGTACTGATAGGTTCCTGCATGCAC
>JASMER010000203.1 GCA_030752195.1 Gammaproteobacteria bacterium | reverse complement strand
AGACAGCGTCCTTCGAGCCCGGGTTTGAATTTCACGCCAAGTACACCATTTTTGCTGAAGGTTGCCGAGGGCATCTGGGTAAAGAACTTATCGCGCGCTACCGCCTTGATGAGCTCTCAGACCCTCAACACTATGGTATTGGCATTAAAGAGGTGTGGGAAATACCAGAAGAGAAGCACGAAGACGGACTGGTAGTTCACACTGCCGGTTACCCCATGATCGATGATTCCTATGCCGGGAGCAGTGGCGGATTTTTGTATCACGCGGAAGGTAATCAGGTGTCGCTTGGGCTCATTGTTGATCTGGGGTACAGCAACCCGCATATCAGCCCGTTCGACGAGTTTCAGAAGTACAAACAGCATCCGGTAATCAGGCAGTACCTTGAAGGTGGCAAGCGCCTGAGCTACGGCGCGCGGGCGCTAATTAAAGGTGGCTTGAATTCGCTGCCCAAGATGACTTTCCCCGGCGGCTTGCTGATCGGTTGCGACGCCGGCACTATGAATGCCGCCAAAATCAAGGGCAGTCATACTGCCATGTGGTCAGGAATACTGGCGGCTGAATCACTGTTTGAGGCGCTGGGTGCGGATAATCCTATTGCCGAAATCAGTGAATATACAACCAGATTCAAAAGCTCCAGTCTGTACCGCGAGTTACACCAGACTCGGAATTTTAGCGCAGGATTTCACAAATTCGGATTCTGGCTGGGAAGCGCCCTTGCCTTTGTCGAGCAGAACATCTTCTTCGGAAAATTTCCTTTTACGGTGCATGATAAGTCCGAAGATTACGCGCAACTCAAATTGGCGTCAGACAGCCCCCGAATTGACTATCCGAAACCGGACGGGGTGATCACGTTTGACAAGCTGTCATCGGTGTTCCTGTCCAATACGAATCACGCCGAGGATCAGCCCTGCCATTTGCGCCTCGCGGACGTCTTCGTCCCGCTGGAGGTGAACCTGCCGAAATACGATGAGCCTGCGCAGCGTTACTGTCCAGCCGGCGTCTACGAGATTGTTGAAGAAGCAGAAGGCGGCAAGAGATTTCAGGTCAATTCTCAAAACTGTGTTCACTGTAAAACCTGTGACATCAAGGATCCTTCCCAGAATATTACCTGGGTTGTTCCTGAGGGCGGGGGTGGTCCCAGCTACCCCGGGATGTAATTCTTAATGCAGGGCATGATTGTGCAAACGTGAAGCATAGTCATTTTGCAACTTGGGTCGTTTCATTGATGGGCTACTCCTTAGCTGCTTGTGATAGAAATTTTGATTACCTGAGCTTCATGGCTTCAATTGGAGTTGGTCGGTCAGATCACCGTGGCCTTGTGCCGTTAAGGGCACGGCAAAGATTTGAGGTACAAATGGCAAATCGTGGTTTTCAACGATTGTTCTGGCTTCATGCTGTTGTCATGCTTTCTACAGCCTGTTCGAGTATTGATCTGGAAACAGGATTTGTCAGGGACCGGCGCATCGAATCCGAGATTATTTCTCAGACCACTGACACCTATCCTGAAATTGATCCGCTCTACATCAGTGCTGATATCACAGAGATGCTCGATCGGCTGATTGCGAAGAACGATAGCCTGGCTTTGCGTATTGCCAAGATTCAGACACTGTTGTTCGACGAGGGCTACCTGAATCTTCAGTACTCCGAATCCCAGACCCTCACAGCTGATGAGGTGTTCAGATCCCGCCGGGGAAATTGTCTTTCGGCCATGAATTTATATATTGCCATGGCGCGGTATGCGGGCATCGACGCGGCCTTTCAAACGGTCGCTGTCAGGCCTGAATGGGATAAACGGGGTGAGCTGCTCATTTTGAGTCGGCATATCAATGCCTCAGGCAGTTTGGGTTACAAGCGCAAATACATCGTGGATTTCACACCTGAAATTCAACTCCAGCAACTAACTGCCAAAACTGTCAGTGATCTTCACGCTCGGGCGCTGTTCTTCAACAATCTGGGGGTTGAAGCATTGGTGTCTGAAGATCTGGAGGCAGCGCTGGAGTATTTTAAAAATGCCCTGTTTCTGAAGCCCGATCTGGCCATCGCCTGGAATAACACCGGAGCTGCCTTCAATCGAATGGGGGACTCTGAGCTGGCTGAATACAGTTATCACATGGCCCTCTGGCACGAGAACGATAATGCCACTGCGGTAAATAATTTGGCCAAGCACTATCGAAATGCCGGAGCTCTGGAGACAGCAGAACAATACGAGCAGGCTATCCAGCAATTCAATGAGCGCAATCCGTACTACCATTTCAGTAGGGGGCAGGTGGCCCTTGAGGCAAAGGATCTTATGCTCGCGAGGGAATCGTTTTTGAATGCTCTGCGGCTGAAAGGAACTGAACCAGATTTTTACAATGCGCTGGCAAAGGTGCACGCCGAGATGGGCGAAGAGCTGAAGGCCGCCGAGATGCGGCAAAGAGCTGAAGCTGTGCTGGTAAGCGATGCGGCAATCTATCGGTCGAGTTCAGATAAGCTACGTTTGATTGATTCTTCAGGGATTATCGGGAAAGGCCGGGCCGGAAGTACGATCAAGCTGGATCAGTTTAACAATCAGCCTTGGTGAGAATTTGCAGTCATTTCCGACACTCTGTCCTATGAGCGCCCGTTGAGTTTCGGGTCGCGCCAGTATCTAGTGCCTTTTATGGTCGCCTGCAATGCCAGGCCAGACTGCGTCAGCTGATACACTGTGACATTGTCCACGATAGCCTCGCCGCTGACCGCGGCCCCCAGATCGCCTGCTTTTGCCGCGGCATCAGCTTGTCCGCCAATTGAAACGCCAACATCCAGAAAGCGCTCAAGTGCTGCACGGTCGTGGAATACAAAAACTGCTCTGAAATCTTTGATGCCCGCGCCGAGACCAATCCCGACCTCGCCCATGCGCATGAAAGTTTCCATACCGGTCTCATTGTCCCTGACGACGCCCAGCCCGCCGCCGAAACTCGCTAAGACCAGATTGACATTAGCGTTGGTGAACACGGCGTAGCCCGCGGCGCCGTTTACCTGTACTTTAGTATCAGGCTTGAGCGCGTAGAGCTCAGTCAGCACCTCCTGACGCATATTCAGCACATTCTGGCGGCGCTGTTGAAGGCTTGCGTCTCCGAGGCCCGTTGCCGTGCAGTTGAGAAGGGTTACGACTAAGGGCAGTAAAAGGCTGTTTTTAAGGCGGGTCATGAGAAGTGTCCTTTGTTCAATAGTCTGACAAATAATCTCCTGGACTTGATCAGTTGCTGCGCTGCAGGGCGAAGTCGACCATCTGATCGAGCGTCTCGCGATACCGGGAATCTGGCAATAAAGACAAGC
>JASMER010000202.1 GCA_030752195.1 Gammaproteobacteria bacterium | reverse complement strand
ACAGATTTTATCCAGGGCGTTGGTATTGTCACTGGTGAAACTGAGCAGCTGGTTTTCGGTGGAACACTGGAAGGTGACCTGACAAATTTTGGTGTGAAGCTGCCGTGGGCTGATAATGGTGTTACAGGTCTGATTGGATACGAGTCTCGTGTAGACGAATTGTCAAGATTGGCTGACGATATCTCCAAGATCCCGGGTGGCCGTGGCCTCACGGGTACAGGTGGTGCGACTCTGCCAATCGCTGGTGAGGTAGAAGTTGACGAAATCTTCACCGAATTCTCGATCCCTGTCGTGCAAGGCGCTTCGTTTGCCGACGAAATTGGTGTCTCGGCAGGTTATCGCTACTCTGACTACACCACGAACGGCAACGGCGTTAGCAACTCCTTCGACACTGATACTTGGTTCGCCGGTGTGAGCTGGACGATCAATGAAGAAGTACGATTGCGGGTGAACCAGTCGGTAGCGATTCGTGCGCCGAACGTGTTCAACCTGTACGTGGGCATCAACACCGGCCTGGTTGATCTTTCAACTGGTGAGAACGGACTTTTTGACCCTTGTGCGTCTGCTCCGGGTGTTTCGCCTGCAGCTTCTCAGGAAGCTTGTGCACGAACTGGAGCCACAGCAGCACAGTACCAGGCCGGCATCGAGGACAACCCGGCTGGTCAGTACAACCTGATCACGGGTGGTAATCCGAATCTGGTCGCGGAGACTGGTGAAACAACTACCTTCGGAGTGGTTTACACACCTAATTGGTTGGATGGCCTATCTGTGGCAGTCGACTTCTTTGATATAACAGTGGAAGATGCCATTGGCAGCATTCCGGCTCAAGCAAGTCTCGACGGTTGTATAGCAGGAGGAGATGGTTCCGGCACCTTCTGCTCGCTCATACAGCGAGACACAGCCGGTACGCTTTGGTTGTCAAATGATGCGCCTGGCGGTGGGCTGGCTGGTATCAGTCAGCAGAACGCCAATATTACCTCGCTTACCACTGAGGGAATCGACATAAACGTGACTTATGGCGTCGACCTCTCGGATTGGGGCTCGATCAACGTCGATTATGCCGCAACCATCCTGGACACTTTGGACACAGTTCCATTTGCCGGAGCGGACGTAATCGCCTGTCGAGACTTGTACGCAGGTCAGTGCGGTCTACCAAACCCACAGTTCCAGCATCGATTGCTCGGTACTTGGGCCACGCCAGTTGAAGGACTGCGCGTCGCAGCGACTTGGAGACACGTCGGTGAAACTACTCTGTATGGATTGGACACTGCAGCTGCGGCCTCTCGCCCGGAGCAGATGAACGATTACATGGAGCAGAGGGACTACCTGGATATTTCTGGTAACTACATCCTGACAGAAAACATCACACTGCGAGCGGGCGTCAACAATGTGCTTGCAGAAGATGCGCCACTGTCCACAAACGTAGGAACAGGAACGGGCAACAACAACACGTATCCTGGTCTTTACGACGTCAACCGCTTCTTCTTCGCGGGTGCAACATACAAGTTCTAGTTGCCAGCTGGCGAAAAGAACGGAACAAAAAAGGGCAGACTTCGGTCTGCCCTTTTTTTTGCTCAGCGGATGGTTGCAACTGCAATGCAGGTTCATGACTTTTTGACGCGAGCTGTCAATCGCCCTGTTCAATAAGCATCGACGGCCTCAAGTAAACGCGTCATGAAATTTTTCTCGGAGTCAGTAAGGCCCGGTTTCCATACTTCAAAGATCAGAAGGATCCGATCTTCGCCGGAGTTATTCCAGGCCTCGTGTTCAATCGTGTCATCAAAGAGCCAGACCTCGCCCGGAACCCACTCCCTGACGTCGTTACCAACGCGGAAGCCACAGCGTACGGGAACGATCAGCGGGAGATGACAAATCAGTCGCGTGTTGATCATGCCGTGGTGAGGCGGAATCCGGCAGCCCGGCTTGAGTCGGGAAAACAAGACGTTAGGACAGCGCTTGCCTGAAAAAACCAGGGGCAGACCTTCCATCACCTCGGTGGTTTTCGGGCAGCGGGCCTGATTTTCTTTAACCGGCTCCCCGTTGTACCACAAGTAGAAGGCGCCCCAGTCTTCATTGTTTTTTAAACCATGCAGATCGTAGGCCGGTCGACTGCCATCCGCCGAGAGATAGGCGCCAAAGTCGGCCTGGTCGGCAAGCAGACCCTTGGCCTCGTTGCGAATATCTTCGAAGGCTGCCTCGACGGTGGGTATCCAGTCAAAGTCCCCGGGGTCGGCAAATTCAATAAGCGGGAGACCGGGGAAATGGATTTGCTTTGGTTTGGGATAGAAGATTTGCCGTTTGCCCAGCAACAAATCCCTAGTGAGCCTCATCCGGGTGCTGTCACCTTGCGTGTCCTCGATTAAGGTACCGATGCTCCGGCTAAGATGGTCGGCAAAGTCATGAGCAAGCGTTTCGACCCGGGTTCTGGCCCGATCCATTTCTTCGGCCATATCAGGCGCCAGCTGGGCCTGCTCAGGGAGCAGTGTCAGGGCTTCGCGGTAAAATGCGGCTGACGCCTGACGATCACCAAGTTTGTAGTACGCGTCGCCTTTGACCACCAGCGCGCGGGGATTGCGAGATTCAAGGGCGAGCGACCGTTCAGCCGCCTCGAGGGCAGCTGGCATATCTTCTTGATCTCTGCAGGCCAGAGCAAGCACGCCCCAGACCGCTGCCGTGTCGGCGCCCTGAGCGGTCAGTGATTCAAGTATGGCGCGCGCCTGACCGGGAATGCCCCCCTGAAGGGCCGCAATGGCCTGTTGCAACAAATCGGTGCCCTGAGTGTCTGTCATAAAGGCTTTCCTTCGGAATTTTGCGTTAAGAGGAGAGAGAATCTCGTCAAGCGCCTGATGATGCAGTGTAACGGAGTTTCCATCCACTAGTGTGCGTGAACTCTCCCAATGTGTCGCTGACTCAAGAAAGACCTTTAGGTCTGACCTGCGGTTATTCGCTGCGATTGATTCGAGAGGGTGGGCGAGTTTGTCTTAATTATATAAACTCGTCGTCTTGCTTTGTTGCTCCCCTACTAGCGGAGCAGTGGTCATCCCTGACAAAGGAAAGAAAAGATGAAAACTCGCTTACTCGGAAGCTTGCAGCGACTTCTTGTTGCCCTGTTGGCTATGCTGCTCGGCGCGGCCGCAGCGGCCCAGGAGAGGTCCCTGAAAATTGAGGATTTAATGACCATGAAGTCAGTCTCCGGCCCAGTGGTCAGCCCGGAAGGTGAATGGGTGGTTTATGCTGTGCGGGCGCGGGATATGGAGGAAGACAAGTCAAATTCTCAGCTTTGGGTGGTTCCTACCGAAG
>JASMER010000201.1 GCA_030752195.1 Gammaproteobacteria bacterium | reverse complement strand
ATCAGAATTTCGACAATGTATTCGCCGCGATCATTATGATCGGCATTATTGGGCTGTTGTCTGACGTCGTACTCGCGAAGCTGGGCAAAATGCTCTTTCCCTGGGAACGGGCGAGCAACAAAGCTTGAAGTCAGAGTGATCAGTTGAACATGGCCAACATGAAATTGCCGAGTTATCTCGCCCAGAGTGAGACAGTCAAGGCCCGCTTTGACGAATTGAAGCGACGCGATGTGATCCTTGAGGTCTCCGAACTTGGCAAAACCTTTGAATCTGTAAACGGTCCGGTGACAGCGCTGGAGGGAGTGAATTTTCGTGTCCATCGACGCGAGTTTGTGACGGTTATCGGCCCCTCCGGCTGCGGCAAGTCTACTCTTATCAGAATTCTGGCTGGGCTGGAATCTGCTTCCACAGGGGAGATGCTTTTGGCAGGACACCCTGTCGATACCCCGGGACCTGACCGTGGCATGGTATTCCAGGGATATACGCTGTTTCCATGGCTCACCGTTAAGAAAAACGTAACGTTTGGATTACGCAATCAGGGGCTTGATGATGCTGAGGCAAGTCGCGAAGCGCTTGAATGGATTCAGCTTGTTGGACTGGAAAAATTTGCTGACGTCTACCCGGACGAACTGTCTGGGGGCATGAAGCAAAGAGTCGCGATTGCCAGAGCGCTTGCGGCAAAGCCGCGCATCTTGCTGATGGATGAGCCCTTTGGGGCCCTAGACGCACAAACGCGATCAAAAATGCAATCCTATTTGCTCGAGATATGGCGGCATATTGATATTACGGTTCTGTTTATCACTCATGATCTGGATGAGGCAATATATCTGGCAGACCGCATTCTGGTCCTTGATGCCAATCCGGGCCGGGTCAACGAGGTGATAGAGGTTCCGGTTCCAAGACCGCGTTCTCCGGCGCAGTTTTTAGAGCCGGAGTTTTTGTCTGCGCGTCAGCGTCTTGATGAACTCATCCACCCGCCCTCGGCGACAGAGGAGGCAGTTGGTCTGGATCTCTCACGCTTTGTGAGGTCAGGGGAGAAAACCGACGCACAGGACTGAATGAGATTTTGGGCTACAGGATCTTCCTGTGCAGAGAATCAGAATAGCTGACTAGGGTTCCGGCGCCAAATGGCGCGCGACTGGTCCGAGAGTCAGCGACCTCGATCGACGCGACGAAAAAGATTGCGTTTGCAGGTTACACGGCGGGACAAAAGCCCGGGAGATGGCGTGATCGCTGATGCTTTTGTCTGAGCATTTGTGATCGGTGTAGACGGTGTAACCACGAGTAGTACGCAATGTTCAAGATCTTTACTGACCAGGAGATAATGTGTGGGGACCGTATTGACGGCGGCTCTGATGTCCTCGTGCTTGGCAGCAACTATCCGCGGTTAAACAGTCCCTGCAATGCGAGTAACCCGGCTCCCATAGAAATTTTGATCTTGAGCGAATGAGGTACGATGACGTCAGCTTCTCATAAAATAAACAAAGTACTTATTGCGAACCGTGGCGCTATTGCTGTTCGTATCATCCGCACATTAAAGGAATTGGGAATTAGTTCCGTTGCTGTGTATGCGGAAGCGGACCGTGAGTCTCTTCATGTTCGCCAGGCTGACGAAGCTTACTCCCTGGGTGAAGGGACTGCTCGTGAGACCTATCTCGATCAGGATAAGCTGTTCGAAGTTGCCCAGCAGTCCTCAGCTGATGCTGTACATCCCGGATATGGGTTCCTCAGCGAGAATACCGATTTTGTGTCTGAATGTGCCGCCAATAAGCTTGAATTCCTTGGGCCGACAGCGACCCAGATCGAGGCTTTCGGGCTGAAGCACCACGCCAGGAAGCTTGCGGAGTTGCAGGAGGTTCCACTGTTGCCGGGCACTGGCGTGTTGAGTGGGGTAGAAGAAGCACTCTCCGAGGCAGAAGACATTGGTTATCCGGTGATTCTCAAAAGCACTGCCGGAGGCGGAGGTATCGGCATGCAGCTTTGCTGGGATTCCGAAGAACTGACCAAGGCTTATGACTCTGTAGCGCAAATGAGCGCAAACAACTTCGCCAACGCAGATCTTTTCTTGGAGAAGTTCGTTGAGAATGCCCGGCACATCGAAGTTCAGGTGTTTGGTGATGGTGAAGGTAATACGATTACGCTGGGTGAGCGTGACTGCTCTGCACAGCGTCGCAATCAAAAGGTCATAGAAGAGACTCCGGCGCCAAATCTGCCCGATACAGTTCGTCGGTCACTGGGCGAGGTGGCTTCTCGACTGCTGCAGTCAGTAAGCTATCGGAGTGCGGGCACGGTCGAGTTTATCCTCGATGCGGATACCCAGCGCTTCTACTTTCTTGAGGTGAACACGCGTCTGCAGGTGGAGCATGGCGTAACAGAGGAAGTCTACGGGGTCGATCTCGTAGAGTGGATGGTTCGCTTAGCCGATGGGACTTTGCCACAACTTGCCACTATTGCCGATGTCTTAAGCCCGTCCGGTCATGCAGTACAGGCCCGTATCTATGCGGAAGACCCTTTTAAAGAGTTTCGCCCTTGCGCGGGTCTGCTCTCTCAAGTGACGTTTCCGACAGCCGGAGAGACATCTGAGGCGCCTTTGGCTGGCTCCAAACTGCGAGTCGATCATTGGATAGAATCCGGCCTTGAGGTCAGCCCTTATTACGATCCAATGCTCGGAAAAATGATTGTCCACGCTGGTAGCCGAGAGGAGGCGCTGGCCAGTTTACGGCACGGTCTGTCGGAAACCACCATCTACGGCATTGAGACCAATCTGGACTATCTGCAGGCCCTTCTGGCTTCCGAGCCGGTGCAAGCGGGGCGCTATTTCACCAATACCCTTGCCCATTTTCAATTTGAAAAGTTTGCATTTGAGGTGCTGACCCCCGGCACGATGACGACCGTGCAGGATTTTCCGGGGCGGCTTGGGTATTGGGACGTTGGTGTGCCTCCGTCCGGCCCATTCGACAGTCGCAGTTTTCGACTTGGTAACAAGCTGCTTGGTAATCGCTCAGACGCTGCAGGACTGGAAATGACGCTGAGCGGCCCGACTCTGCGTTTTCTTTCAGACACAAGGGTCGTTCTGACTGGTGCACGGATGTCCGCCGATGTAGATGGGGAAGAAGTCTCTTTCTGGTCAGTGCTAGAAATTAAGGCAGGTCAGCAGCTGTCTATCGGGAAAATCAGCGCCGGTGGTGCCCGGGCATATCTACTGATTCAGGGGGGAATTCAATGTCCCACCTATCTGCAGTCAAAATCAACCTTTACCCTCGGGCAGTTTGGCGGGCATGCGGGCAGGGCCCTGCGCAGTGGAGACGTGTTGCATCTTCAGCGCTATAAGCCAACGGGCGATTTGCCAGTGCCTGTGG
>JASMER010000200.1 GCA_030752195.1 Gammaproteobacteria bacterium | reverse complement strand
GGGAGGCCACTCTCGAGTCGGTCTTTGAGTCGGAGCTGATATTGGGCTGCAACATCATGCGCCACCCCGAGTTCGCCGAGGGCGTGCGGGCGCTGCTGGTAGACAAAGACCGATCCCCTGCTTGGGCCTATCCGGACCTTGCTTCGGTGCCTGCCAACGTCGTCGACTCATTCTTCACTGCGCCGGCAGACATGCCGGTGCTCGGATTACCGGAGTAACAGATGGCCACGATCGCGTTTCTGGGTTTGGGCAATATGGGCGGGCCAATGGCCAAGAACCTGCTTGCCGCGGGTCATGCGCTTACCGTATTCGATTTGGTCGAAGCGGCCTGTGCGGCAGTCGCTGCTGAGGGCGCCTCGATTGCCGCGTCTGCGGCTGAGGCGGCAGAGAGCGCCAATGTGATCATCAGTATGTTGCCGGCAGGCAAGCACGTCGCGGGCACCTTCCTGAGCGAGGGCGGCCTCTTGGCGAAGGTGTCGACGGACACACTTATCCTCGACGCCAGCACCATCGACGCAGCGACCGCGCGGCAGGTTGGCGAGGCGGCTGCCGAGCTCGGTATCGATTTTATGGACACCCCGGTATCAGGCGGTGTGGCGGCAGCCGCCGCCGGAACGCTGGCCTTTATGTGTGGCGGCAGTGCAGCGGCATTTGATCGGGCCAAGCCGATCCTCGAAGGCATGGGCAGCTCGGAAAAAATCTTTCACGCCGGGCCTGCTGGCGCCGGTCAAGTGGCTAAGGCGGCCAACAATATGTTGCTGGCAGTGCATATGATCGGCACCTCAGAGGCGCTGGCTATGGGTGAGGCGCACGGGCTGGATCCCGCGGTGCTCTCGGAGATCATGAAGGCCAGCTCCGGTAACAACTGGTCCCTGCAGGTCTACAACCCCTGGCCGGATGTGATGGAGGGTGTTCCCTCCAGCAATAATTATCAGCCGGGCTTCATGGTGGATCTAATGGTCAAGGACCTGGGCTTGGCTTGTGAAGTTGCAGAGAGCTGCGGGGTCGATAATCAGATGGGCAAACAGGCCATGGCAGCCTATTCAGCGCATCAGGGCGAGGGCAATGGCCCGCGGGATTTCTCCTCTATCTTGGAGTGGGTGAAAGCCCAGTAAGCTGGGTGCTGCCTCAGTCCTGTGCGACCCAGTCGGGCCCCAGGCGGGCTTTTAGCGGCCCCAGCCACGGCTCATAGTGCTTCCACTGCTCCAGCGCGGTCGAGAAAATCGGCTGTCTTACCTGCTCCGATGATGGCGTTCGCACATTGCGTTCTGTTTTATGAAATTCAAGGCAGGCGTCCTCAAAGGGGAGTCCGCAGAAGTCGAGCATCCGCCGAACCTGAGTCTCAAGGTCAGCCACCACGTCCTCATGCTGCACGCGCAGCACATAGCCGGGGATGACCTCATCCCAGTGGTCCATCAGGCGCACATAGTCGAGATAGTACTGGGCAATGTCTTCCTGGTCGTAGCTGAACATCTGCCCTTCGGCGAATAGCTGCTTAAAACCTGAGAAGCAGCAGGACATCGGGTCCCGACGCGCGTCAATGACCTTGGCGTTGGGCAGCATCAGCTTAATGAGCCCAATGTGGCGGAAGTTATTTGGCATCTTGTCGATGAAGAACGGTGCGCGCCCATCCGGTGCACCTGTGTATCGCGGATGTACTCCTCGCCCAGTGTGGCGAGTTGCTCCGCAGACAGATCTGCCAGATTGAAAGGATATTTATGATTGCCCTCTCGCTGACCCAGCCGGCGGAGCTTGCCGCTGATCGACAGCACGTTGGGTAGCTCCAGCGTGCCATCGACCATGCTGTGTGATGAGAGAATCTGCTCAAGCAGCGTCGAGCCGGCGCGCGGTAGCCCGAGAATGAAGATGGGGTCGGGTGCCGTATGGCCCGTTTCGCGCTCGAACACTTGCCGAGTGCACGCAGTTATCTGGTCGTCGCACTCCTGAGTGGTGCCCTCCGCCTTATATTGAAGCTGGTTTTTTTTGATGGCGTTGCCTTTGGCGTAGTGATGAAAAGATTGCTCGTAATCCTTCCTATCCTCAAACGCTTTACCCAGCGCGAACTGCAAATACACGCGATCCTGGCCACCGAGATGGGGGTTGTCATCCAGCGCTTGCATCGATGACAGCTCGTCATCGTCAAACTGGTAAACCTTCAGGTTAGCCAGCGAGTACCAGGCATCGCAGTAAAATGGCTGGGACTTTAGAGCGGCGCGGTAAGCGGTAATCGCATCCTCTGACCGACCCCCCGTCTTCAGTGCATGACCCTTTGACACATTCGTTACGGGATCATTAGGCACGCGGTCCAAAATTTTGTCGAACAGCGTCAGCGCCGACTCGTAGTCTCCCAGCTGCATACATTGAATGGCATAAAGAGACTGCAGCTGGGGATTATCAGGCGCTTGATCAAGTAGTGCTTTGGCTTCTTCTACCGCGCGCTGGAAGCGCTGCCGCTTGCTGAGGATCTGGACATAGTCGATGCGCGCTTGCCGGTGCTCAGGCTCGAACTCTACCGCGCTCTCAAGGAGGAACTCAGCGTCCTCCAAAACGCCATGCCGGGTGGCAATTTCTGCCAGTACGCGCATCCCGTCGATATGCTGAGGATTCTGTTGCATAAACTGTCGGCACAACTGCTCGGCTTTGTGCAGCTTGCCTTCGTGAAGCAGATCCCAGCTGGCCAAAAGAGCAGGCGGCAAGGACCCCAGCCACTGTAGTCTTTGATTGATCTGAGCCGCGCGGTCAGGTGAGCCTTTACCGATCAGGTCTCTCTGTGCTGCCCAACTGGCTTTGAGACCGGGGTTGAGATGACAGGCGGTGGCGTAGGCATTGAGTGCCTCAGTAGGCATATTGGCGTCTCGATACAGGTGACCAAGCTCCTGAAAAGCTCTGCCATAGGAAGGGTTGCCTTCCACCAGCTGTCTGAGAGCAGACTCCGCATTGGCGAACTCTCCCATCAGCCTCAAACACACACCCCGCATGTATTGACCCATAACCGAGGACTGAGCGGTGTCAGCAAGGCCATTGAGTGTCTCAAGTGCTTTGGCAACTTCGCCCTGCTGAAGCAGCCGTTGCACGGCGCCCAGCGCATCCGGATCTTCTTTGGCAGGAGAAGCAGTCATGATGTTGTTTTACACCGCAGGAAGCAAACAGACAAAAAAAGTGCCCCGATTGGGGCACTTTTTCAAGAGATGTCTCTAACGACTTTTTTAGAAGTCGAAGGAGACCCGAACACCCAGGGTGGTAGGAGGAGCCAGAGCCAAACGCTCACGGTCGTTGACGTAGTTGGCGCCAGTGACCACTTGCTCATCAGTGAGGTTGGTGACAAAGGCTTCGACCATCCACTTGTCTGATGAAACGCCTGCTGTGACAT
>JASMER010000001.1 GCA_030752195.1 Gammaproteobacteria bacterium | reverse complement strand
ATAAGCGTTTCTGCAGGCACTACAGTTTTAGACACTGGATGTGTGCGCATTGCAGCGGCAGTCGGGCTATTCTTCCTTGCGGTGCTTCGGTGAATCGTCAGCGTCCTCCTTATTCGACTGTAAAAAAACATTCGCTTCGGGTCGTTACAAACAATTACAAATATTGCAGAATCTATTGACTGCAAGCGATTGATATGTAAGTGAGTTTTACCAAATCTGAAGGGGTTTGGACTTGCGTGTCGTCAGGAGATTGCTTATGCTCCTTTTCACCCCTATCTACATGCCACTAAGATAAAACCCGCGGAAAACGTGGGAGTGTAAGTGCATTAGAGGGAATCAAATTAAGATCACCAAACCGGCTACTCACCTTACTGTACTGAGCATTAAGCCACTGTTCAGCCGGCGCGTTGACACAATACAAAGACTTACTACGAGAGAGACCAACAATGAGCACACCCAGAAGATTGATTTCTTCACTTCTCGTCGGCGCCGGTTCACTGGCCCTGGCAACAGCAGGATCAGGTCAGTCAGGCACGTCGGTGTATGAGGGTGACTGGCCGGAATATCATGGTGATCATTTCGCCCAGCGTTATTCTCCGTTGGACCAGATCAACGCAGAAAACGTCGGTGAGATTGAGATTGCCTGGCAGTTTTCGACACAGAATTTTGGGCCTTCGACGGATTTCAACAATCCCTCTACTCCGATCGAAATCAATGGCGTGCTCTATGCAAATATTGGTAGTACCCGAAACGTTGTAGCCCTTGACGCAACAACCGGTCAGGTTCTATGGCTGTGGCGCCCGCAAGAGGGAGAACGCTTTGACGAGGCGCCGCGCAAGGGCGCTGGTCGCGGCGTTGCTTACTGGACTGACGGCGACAAGAAGCGAGTCATCGATGTGACTCCGGGCTATCACCTGGTGTCGCTTGATGCGGAGACGGGTGTGCCGGATCCTGAGTTTGGTCAGGGCGGTATAGTTGATCTATTCGTGGGGCTGCGTAATGCCGATGATCCGAGATTTCCTTTCCCGGATATCGGACTCTCCGCTGCTCCTTTTGTCATGAATGATGTCATTGTCGTAGGTGCCGCGCATCGCGTTGGGATGCGTCCACGATCAAAGGCGAACGTTAAAGGCGATATACGCGGCTTTGATGCGCGCACAGGTGAACTGCTCTGGACATTCCGCACCATCCCTGAGCGGGGAGATTACGGATACGAGTCCTGGCTTGACGGTGGGATTGAATTTACCGGAAACACTGGAGTTTGGGCGCCGATCTCAGGTGACCCTGAGCTTGGCCATGTCTATCTGCCGATCGAATCTGCGACCGGAGACCGGTATGGAGGAGATCGTCCGGGAGACAACCTGTTTTCCGATTCAGTTGTGGCGCTTGATATCAAGACCGGCGAGAGACAATGGCACTATCAGCTGACTCATCACGACATCTGGGATTGGGACATTCCGTCAGCTCCGGTGATTTCAGATCTGCCAAACGGCCAGAAAGTGCTGATGTCCGTGACCAAACAGTCCTGGATTTACACTTTTGACCGGGCGACGGGCGAGCCAATCTGGCCCATTGAAGAGCGGCCAGTACCCGCCGGAGACGTTCCCGGAGAATGGTACTCTCCAACTCAGCCATTTCCGACCAATCCGCCTCCTTTCGACCGTCAGGGCTTTACCGAAAAAGATCTGATTGACTGGACGCCCGAAATCCGTGCGCTGGCGTTGGACGCCACCGAAGGGTTCCGATTGGCGCCGAGCGTCTACTCACCTCCGTCGTTAGCTGATGCAGAAGACGGCACGCGAGGGACTTTGAGCCTGCCTTCTGCGACTGGCGGAGCCAACTGGGAAGGAGCCGCGATCGACCCAGAAACCGGCATGATTTATGTGCCGTCGCGCACTGCGCTAGCGGTCATGTCCCTGGGTAAGGACAAGGATTCTGACCTCGATCTCAGCGCCGCATTCGGGGTTCGAGTTCCGCGCGTGCAAGGCCTTGAGATTGTTAAACCCCCCTATGGCCGCATCACGGCGATTGATATGAATACCGGCGAACATCAGTGGATGATTGCCAACGCCGACACGCCTGATCGAATAAAGAACCACCGCTTGCTAGAAGGCGTAGATATTGAGCGCACCGGCATCCCGACGCGCTCCGGCGTGCTGGTCACCAAGTCGTTGCTTTTTGTCGGAGAAGGTACCGGAGGGCCCGGCGCAAGTCCGATTTTTCGCGCAGTCGATAAAGCGACCGGAGAGATACTCGCCGAGATTGATTTACCAAACAATCAGTCCGGCCTTCCATTCACCTACGAACACGATGGCAAGCAGTACTTGGCGATGTTTGTCAGTGGCGGCGGTCAGGCAGCGCAGCTGGTGGCCTATGCCTTGCCCTAATTTTCTTAAGGAGCACTACTAATCATGCGAACTTTCATGCATAGAGTTTCTCTCGGTGTTGCACTGCTTGGCCTAAGTGCTGCGTCGCAAGCGGCAGAGTGGGTTCTGGAGCCGGGCTCTCAGGTAACTTTCGAATATTCTTACGGGACAGACCCCTACGAAGGTCGCTTCACCAACGTGCAGGCGAATTTTGACATCGATCCCATGCGGCCCACCAGCTGCAAGTTCGATGTCACTATCAACATCGAAGATATTGAAGTGGACTCGCCAGAGGTGCTCGACTACTTGCTCGACTATGAGCTGTTTGATGTAGACACCTGGCCTACTGCTACCTTTTCAGCTAAAAGCTGCCGCCTTACGGGCGTAAACACCTTTGAATCAGACGGTACTCTGACTATCCGTGACCAGACCAATCCCATGACTTTTCCCTTTGAGCTGAACATTGAGACTTGTGATGGACAGGTTTGCTTCCACATGACCAGTGAAGTCGAAATTCTGCGATTGGAGTATGGTGTTGGTCAGGGCTACTGGGCTAACACAGCAGAGGTTCCGAACGAGGTTAAAATTAAAGTCGACGTCTATGCCCTGATGCAGTAGGCGTCGCCCGGGAAGAAATAAGGAATTCCGATGCTAAATTTTTTTCAACCCAAATCCGGCAAGTTCATTCTGCTCCTGGTAGGTGTGTTCGCTCTCGGCGCATGCAGTCGTCTCGTCACTCCTGATCAGACGACCGAAATCACTGAAGTTCGAGCCGGTCAGTACGCGCTGGACCCTAATCACGCAGCATTGATGTTTAAGCTGAATCATCTTGGGTTTTCTACCTTCCTGGGTCGGTTCACAGAATTTGACGCCTCGTTGGATTTTGACCCCGATAACATTGAAAACGCCAATCTTGAGATGGTCATCGAGATGTCATCGATTAATGTTAATCTCGAAGAATTCGAGGAAGAGCTGCGAAGTGATAATTTTCTAGATGTAGCACAATATCCACAGGCCGTTTACCGAACCACTTCGTTCGTCGAGGCCATGGATGATGACACTTTCGTTTTTGCGGGCGACCTCAGTTTTCATGGTGTAACCGCGCCGGTCAACATCACGGTAAATTTCAACGGCGGCGGAAGAAATTTCCTCACTCGGAGCTACACCGTGGGCTTTTCCGGCAGCGCGAGATTCAATCGCTCCGATTTCGGTGTCGATCGCTTTACTTCTTTCGGTGTTGGCGACGAAATCGAGCTCGAGGTGCATGTTGAATTCATGGATACCGGCGGCGAGAGCTGAGTGAGCTAGTCAATAAAAACTCAGCCATCGCTGGTCGGGTTGGTTTTTTCTGCCTGCTTTTCGGGACGTAATTTTTCGAGAGCGGCCGGTTCGCGGGAAGGGGAGTCAATCGCGGGCTACGACAGGATTGTAGGAAATTCAAACAGAGTTCAAAATCCGGGACGCTCGGCTCCCTGAGTTAACCTGCTAGAGAACAATCTTCCATGCGTCGTGTAACAACTCCAGCGCTACTTTTGATCACTTTGCTGACTTTTGAGGTCGCAAACAAAGCGCTTTCGGAGCTTGAATTGCCAATCGTCACTCCGGCTATTGCGGCCAACCCCGACCACACAACCGACCGTCTTCTGATGGCCGTTGTGCCCGGTGCAGACAGCTTTTCAGAAAAAAGCGGAGAACCGCCAGTCTACCGAGCCTACCAAAAAGATCCTGACAGCGGAGAGCAAACTCTCATTGGCTATGCCTTCGTAACCCCCGACGTGCCGCCCGAACCCAATGGCTACAGCGGTCCCATCGATACCTTAATAGGCATGGATCTGGAGGGCAAGATCGTTGGGCTGCGGATAATTTACTACAAAGAATCCCATCGCTACACCATCGGCGATTTTTTTTCTTGGGGTTTTGAAGAACAATTTATCGGTCTCGATGCCTCTAATAGATTTCGTGTCGGCAAAGAGATAGATGGAATTGCCAAGGCCACAATTTCTGCCAAAGCAGCCGCGCGTGGCATTCGCCAGACTGTGCGCGCTGTAACCACCGCCTATATCGCCGAGTAGCTTGCGCCTGATATTGACCTCTATCTGTGCCAGGTGCCAGATCACTCCGGTGTGCTAGTCCATAGGGCTCTTAATTCGCCGTCTGAGTTTCAATGAAACGCCGTGTATCCGCTAGCAGTTCCAATCTGGAGGGTTCATTGACGTACATCATGTGCCCGCCTTGATAGTAGGTGTATTGCATTTGGTTCGCCAGAATGCCGTGGCGATTCAGCGTGTACTCTGCATCAAAGAACGGCGTCACCATGTCAAAGTAACCTGAGGCGACCATCACTTTGAGAGCCGGGTTGATACGCAGTGCGGTAGCGAGATCATGGGCGGTGTTCACGTAGGCAGGCTCCCAAGAAGAGCCATCTGGCACTCTTCGCCAGCGCCAGTTTCTGTTCAGATCCGGATCAGCCGGTGACAGATACTGTCGGCTCCAGTTCACGCCAAGGTCGGTGCGCATGTAACTCATGAGAGATGCCTTGTACGCACCCGAAATGGCGTCGCTGGCGGCGTCCCGTGAAGCCTGAGCCGCCAGATCATCAATCTCATCCTCGGTGTAACGGGAATCCAGTCTACCGACTGTGGTGCCCTCATCACGAAGCAGCTCCTTGGTAAAACGATTGCCCTGCACCCTAAGGTTCGCCCGATCGACATAGTCCGTGCTTAATCCGGTGAAATAAGACAGTCGATTACGGACTGCCAGATACTCCTCCCGATCAATGGTGTTACCCCTGAACAGCGCGGGCAGGTATTCATTGATGGCGAATTCACGGGCTTGTTGCAAAAACACTGCCTGGCTTTCTGGAGCTGGCTCCACTCGGCCATGATACAGAGCAGTGGCCGCCATAGTAGGCACGTAAGTGATGAAAGAGATCAGATTGTCCCGCACGTAGGGCGTTGAGCCCTGATAGTCCAATGCCTGTGAGATGAAAACGATACCATTCAGGCTGACTGAAAGATCCTCCTCCAAAATACGGGCTACCGCGGCTGCCCGGGTCGTACCAAAGCTTTCACCCAGTAAAAACTTTGGAGAATTCCAGCGCCCATTTTCAGTTATCCAGGTAGTAATAAAATTTGCCATGGATTGCGCGTCTTCATCCAGGCCCCAGAAATCTTTGCCCTCATAGTCGCCAAGAGCACGGGAAAACCCTGTTCCTACTGGGTCAATAAAGACAAGATCTGTGACATCGAGAATCGTTTCCGGTGCCTCTTCAATCGGATAAGGCGGCAGCCCGGCGTGCTGTGCATCCGACGGCACAACGACCCGTTTTGGGCCGTAACTTCCCATGTGAAGCCAGGTTGATGCTGATCCGGGCCCGCCGTTCCAGATAAAGGTAACTGGGCGGAGTTCATTCTCAGCCAGGTTATTTTTTGTGTAGGCAAATGTGAAAAGGGTGGCTTTGGGCTCTCCCTCTAGATCCCTGATATAGGTTTCTCCGGCTGTCGCGGTATAGTCGACGCGTTGCCCGTTGAAACGCGAGCTGTGCTCACTGATGAATCTGGTAGGTTCCAGGATTAGGCTGGCTCCGTCCGGTGCTGTTTCGTCGGCGCCCTGAAGGTTTGGGGTCAACATGATGGTCAGGATGAAGATAAAGACATTTTTTTCTTGCATGGGTGTAAAACCTTCAAAGTAATTAGTTGCCAGTGGACAGCGAACGACGGATGGCCTCAGCAGTGTATTGTGCTCTGAACTGAATCATTTCCCGGCCGAGTTGAATGGTGTCAACCAGCGGGGTAATAGCAACGCCGTTAATGGAAGCAAGTCCGGCCTCGACCCGCTGTTGATAGCGAACCTGTTCGGGGTCTGTCACCATCATCATTGCTGTCACCCAGATATCATCGTGGTAGCCATCATCGGTGGATTGTGCGACGCCAAGTTCTCGTTCGGTATACCGTTCGGTTTCGACCCACCCTGGATCATAAAATTCTCTGATGAAATGTATCCTTGTCGCTTCGCCTTGCCAGCTCTTGCCGAGCGAGCTGGCTACATTGGCCATTCCTCTCTGATTGCCGCCGCTGTCTCCGATCATGACGATATCCGAGAAGCCTGCCTGCTTGAGACTGCTGGCAATGTCCGTAAGCAGCGCCTCATAGGTCTCGGCGCTTACGCTGATTGAGCCGGGATATTTCATGGCACCAGAAGGCGGGTCAATATTGCCTTCAGGGACAAATTTCACTGTCGGTGCGCACAGGGCGTTGCCGAGTGCTTCGGCGATAGCGGGACAGGCAGCCTGCAGAATCAGATTGTGTTTCCCGATTGACAAATAGGGCCCGTTTTCTTCAATACCGCCGGTCGCGATGATCACGGTGCTTGTGCCTGATGAGATGGCGTCCCGGATCTCCATGGAAGTGAGCTCTTCGAGCCAATAAGATTGGCCGGCAGCGATTGGACGCTCCGTGCTCAGCCATAAAGCGAGCTCCGGTTCTTGGCCGAAAACTTGCGCACTGATCAGCGCAGTGACTGCGATAAGCGTGTGAAGTACTTGACGATAAATAGAAGCATTTTTCACCGGTATCCCTCTTCGAACCTTGATCTATGCAGATTGGCGTCTACGCGCGAATATATTTCTTCATCCTACCTCAAAAGCTCTATGATCGCTTACAACTCGGAAAGCACCGTTCACTGACCGCAAGTGGTTTCAATGAGTCGGTTTATGCGGTATTTTTCGGACTTGACTAGCACAAATGAGTCGTCCGCTGGAAGAAGTGTCGCAGAGGGCAGGCGCTATTTTAACATCGCAGCACGTCCTCGCGGAGGCCATCTGGCAATCGCCTGGCGGTGAGTTTATTTGACCCTCAGTTTTCGAAACATCGCCCTCTTCTTTCTCCTTGTACTCCTGGTCAGTGCGAGCGCCAGCCTGTGGCGCGCGCCGTCAGTTGAGTCCGGAACCATAGTTCACTCTGAGGATCTTTCGCCGAGCGAGCTGGTTGCACGCGGTGAGTATCTGGTCACCGCTGGAAACTGCGCCAGTTGTCATACGACTCAGAACGGCGCCTTTATGAGCGGTGGATTACCGTTCAGAACGCCTTTCGGCACAATTTATTCCACAAATATCACGCCAGACCAGCATACCGGAATTGGCAATTGGAACGAGATCGATTTCCTGAACTCGCTGCGTCACGGCGTGCGCCCTGACGGTGATCATTTGTATCCGGCCTTTCCTTATACTGCCTACACCAAAGCCAGCGATGATGACATTCTGGCAATGTTTGCTTACTTGAAGTCGATCAAGCCGGTGCGTACAAGCCCACCGCAAAATGATTTGGTTTTTCCCTTCAACTTCCGGCCACTGGTGGCATTCTGGAAGCTGCTGTATTTTCGGCCTGGTGTCTATGAAGCTCATGAGGACCAGTCGGATCAGTGGAACAGGGGCGCTTATCTGGTAGAGGCGCTTGCTCACTGCAGCGCGTGCCACACGCCGCGCAACAATCTGGGCGCAGAACGGGTCACTGCGCATATGGGTGGCGGAGAATTCCTTGATCTGGTCGGCCAAGAACACTACCGACCCTGGTCGGCTCCCAATCTTACTACGACGGAACGTGGCCTCGCGCTGTGGTCGGAGCAGGATCTGGCGGATTACTTGAAAACTGCACGAAATGACATGCTCGAATCGTTCGGGCCGATGAATGAAGTCATCATCAACAGCACGCGCTATCTAGAATCGCAAGACATCGAGGCTATGGTGACTTATCTGAAGAGCCTTCCGGCTGTGCCTGAGCGCCAGGCAGCTGTGCCGGATCCAGAGATCATGGGCAGGGGAAGAACCATCTACAACCTTCACTGTGGCACCTGCCACCTTCCCACCGGTGAAGGGGACCCTGACATGGCACCTCGTCTGGATCGCGGCAGTCTGGTTGTGCAGGACGAAAACCCTACCTCGATGATCAATGTGATTCTATATGGCCCGCATCTACCGAGCCCGCCATTGCTGCCAAAGTGGCGTGAGCCCATGGAGGACTTCCAGTACCTGCTTGACGATGAAGAAGTTGCCGCAGCGGCGACCTTTATCCGTCACTCCTGGGGTAATGCGTCTGGTATTGTCACCACAGATCAGGTAGCCAGGCAGCGTTAGCCTGCTTTGGCGTATAATACAGAAAAATAAGTCTTGACCGGCCTCGTGATACGGGTAGTTTTAGGATTTAACCCTACCCATAGGGATGGTAATCCGCTTGGATAGACACAGCGCAGGGGAAAAGCCCATAAGCACTTATTGGCATGACTGTCGATGTCTCGCGGGATCGGCCCGCTGGCAAGTCGCCATTATTGCTCTGGCGCTCAGCGCTCTCGCCGGATGCAGCGATCCGCAAAGTGCTGAGTCCGCTGAGCAGCAGAGTGCCGGCTCGCCGCTGCGTACTCGTTTGCTGACGGCCGATCAGTACGCCAACTCAATCGCTCAGCTTTTCGGTGAGGATATTGCTGAAAGTATCTTGCCGCCGATTCCGCCGATGGCGAGGACGGATGGGCTGCTGGCTTCGGGTAGTGCATTCGTGGGAGTCACCTCAGATCAGGTCTCTCAGATTCAGCAGACTGCCGCATCAATCGCAGCTCAGGTCGTCGATCAGGATCATCGTGATTTCCTGATCCCCTGTTCGCCGGAAGAGACAGAAGCGGCTGATACCAGCTGTGCTGCACTTTTTCTGGAAGAGACCGGCCGACTGCTGTTTCGTCGTCCGCTGAGTGAAAGCCGACTCTCGGATCTCGTGCATGTCGCGGATTATGCTGCGGAGCAGACCGGTGACTTCTATGATGGATTGGCACTGGCCCTTGAAGCCATGCTGATCAGTCCGGATTTTATTTTCATTGTTGATCGCGCTGAGGCTGACCCTGATGCGCCCAGCCAGCAGCGCCTTGACGCCTATTCACTGGCTTCTAGATTGAGCTTTTTACTATGGAATGCCCCTCCTGATAGCGTTCTGCTACAGGAGGCGGAAGCGGGCATTCTCTATACTCAGCAGGGCCTGGCAGGGGCAGTGGATCGAATGCTTGTCAGCGCACGTCTCGAATCAGGCGTCAGGGCGTTCTTTGATGATCTGATGGCCTTTGACGAATTTAACAGCCTCGCTAAGGACCCCCTTGTGTATCCAATGGTCACGGGAACCACTCTTGAGCACGCTCGTGAGCAAACTCTACGCACGATTGTTGACCATCTTGTCGCACGGCAGGCTGACTACCGGGATCTTTTCACCACGCGACAAACCTTCATGTCCTTGCAGCTTGCCGCAGTATACGATACGCCGGCCGGTCAGGGCTGGGTGCCTTTCGAGTTTGAAGAAGAGGGCCCTCGGTTGGGTTTACTGACTCATGTCAGTTTTCTAGCTGCGCATTCTCATTCGGTGCGAAGTTCGCCGACCCTCAGGGGCAAGGCGCTGCGCGAAACCTTTCTGTGCCAACGAGTGCCTGACCCTCCGCCGGACGTTGACTTTTCTTCTTTGGAAGAAGCTGAGGACGCTGCGACAGCGAAAGAACGCTTGGCGGTTCATAACACCAATCCATCCTGTGCCGGGTGTCACTTGATCACCGACCCGATGGGTCTTTCACTGGAAAATTTTGACGGCGCAGGTCGCTTCCGTGAGACTGAAAATGGCGCGCCACTAGACATAGCCGGCGAACTGGACGGCATTTTTTATGAGGACATTGCCGGTCTGGCACATGCTACCCGTAATCATCCCAAATTGTCCGCTTGCCTGATCAATCGACTATACGCATACGGGACGGGTGGGCCTGTTTCTCTGAGGGAGGACAGGGATACGCTAGCGGAATTTGAAGCGCGTTTTGCGAAAAATGGGTACCAATTATCGACGTTATTGCGCGATATAGCGCTGTCGGATGCATTTTCGCGCGTGAGGTCTGAAGAGACTCAGGTTAAAATGCGGGAATCGCTGCGAATTAAAGCGCCTGCCGAGAGGGCTGGATCTACTATGGCTCTGGCAAGCATGGAGAACGAGTGATGAAAAAGCTTGAGCAGACACTGAGCAGACGTCGGTTCCTGAGGGGTACCCTAAAGGGTGGGGCAGTCTCCGTCGGGCTACCACTTTTGAATGTCTTCCTGAATGACAACGGGACGGCCTATGCAGACGGCATGCCGATTCCCTTGCGTTTCGGCACCTGGTCTTGGGGACTTGGTATGAGTGAGTCGATCTTTGTGCCAAAGAAGACCGGGGCGAACTTTGATCTGCCTGAAGAAATTGCTGCGCTAGCGCCAGTTCAAGAACACTTGAACCTATATACCAATTTTCATGTTTTCAAAGATGATGCGCCCAATTTGTGCCATCACTCTGGCTGGGTTGTACTGCGTTCCGGTATCGCACCAACGGCGCGGGCGAATCTTCCTGGTGAGACCATTGATGTGTCGATCGCGCGTCAGATTGGCAATGCCACCCGTTTCAGAAGCCTGAGCGCAACCGCCACCGGCGATGTGCGCGACAGCTTCAGCTACGAAGGGGGAAATTCGGTCAATACGCCAGAGTGGTCTCCGCTACGATTCTATCAGCGTCTTTTCGGGGAGGGCTTCCAGGATCCCAATGCCTCGACGTTTACTCCCGATCCTAAAGTGTTGGTGCGACAGAGCGCGCTCAGTGCTGTTCAGGAGGAAGCCCGCAAGCTGGAGAAATCTCTTGGTGCAGAGGATCGAGCCCGTCTGGATCAGTATTTTACGGGATTGCGAGATCTTGAGCGGCGGTTCGATCTGCAGCTCACCAAACCCGACCCTCGTGAAGCCTGTGTGGTGTTGGAAGAACCTATGGATTTGCCAACGGGGCTGGATGCGGATCTGGTAGCAACAAGGCATCGCATGATGACTGATCTGATGCTCATGGCGGTGGCCTGCGACCAGACCCGTGTGTTCAATATGTTCTATGCTTCTGCCTTCTCAGCAACGACGCAGCCGGGATACGATAAGCCGCATCACACGGCGACTCATGAAGAAGCCGTGGATCCGGAGTTGGGCTATCAGCCCTATACCTCCTGGTATACACGTCGCGCTATGGAGGAATGGGCTTATTACGTGCAGGCCCTGGCCAGCTTCAAGGAGGGTGACGGTTCTTTGCTGGACAATTCGTTCATATATGCCACAACTGATCAATCTTTTGCCAAGCTGCACGCAATAGACGGTATCCCCATGTTTTCCGCTGGCACTGCTGGCGGTCGCGTCAAGAGCGGGCTGCACATCGATGGCGGCGGGTCACCCGGTTGCCGGCTCGGGTTCACCGCTCAGCGGCTGATGGGACTTGAGATAGATACTTGGGGGGATAAGAGCAACACCACTTCAAGCGAAATTGGTGACATTCTCATCACCTAGCAAATCACGGATTGCGAATTGTGAGCAGCCTTAATCAAGTGGCTCTGAGCCTCTCTGCTATCAGCTTCCTTGCCTGTTGCTCAATCGCTGTGGGCGCCGATCAAGGATCGTTTGCTGAAGCCTACCGAGACGTTCCCATGCCCGAGGGTTTCAGGGTAGAAGCCAGTCAGGAAGGGCCGGTATTCGCCGACACGTCCGGCATGACGCTGTACAAATGGCCGCAGCACAAGTTACGTAACGGCTACAGCGGTGAGTCGCCCGGCTCGCCCGCCTGTTATGAAGATGTCTTAACGGTAACGGCGGGCTTGATGAGCCCCTATCCTCCGGGGATTCGCCTGCCTGAACTGGATGAGCGAAAGAGTTGCACAGATCTGTGGAAACCTGTCACAGCGGAAGAGAGCGCCCAAGAGGTCGGAGAATGGACCATCGTCGAGCGTCGCGATGGCTCGCGGCAGTGGGCCTATCAGGAGCAGCCGCTTTATACTTCAGTCAAAGATCAAGAGCCCGGAGATGTGCTTGGTGGCACGCGCCGGCGCTTCGGTGGTGATGCGCCGGCTAAACGTGTACCTGTTGGCCCGCCTTCGCTGCATCCCCCGGGTTTTTCAATCCGAAGCTCCTTCAATGGTCGGATGCTGGGGACAGATCGCAGTGAATCGATCTACAGCTATTCTGGAGATACTGCTGAAAGTACCAGCTGCCTTGCAGAATGTCTGGCTAAATGGAAACCGGTGTTAGCGCCTTCCTTGGCCAGAGAGCAGGGCGAATGGTCGCTGCTGGAGCGTTCACCCGGCGAGCGCCAGTGGGTGTTTAGAGGCAAGCCGCTCTACACATATATTCTGGATTCTGGCACTTGGTCGCAGCAAGGCAGCGACGAGCCCGGTTGGTACAATGTGTTCACCCAGATCGCGGATTCCTATCCCTCAAGATTCAAACCACAGCATACTATCGTTGGCGACGTGCTGGCCGATTCGGATGGCAAAACTATTTATATCTATCACTGCGGCGAAGATTCTCAGGATCAGTTAGGCTGCGACCATCCCACCGAAACGCAAGTTTATCGTCTGGCCATGTGTGGTGCAGGAGATCCTGAGCGTTGCCTTGAACACTGGCCATATGTTCTGGCTAGTGACAAAGAGCAGTCGACCAATCGCACCTGGTCTATTGTATGGATTGACCCTCGCACAGGTCGTTTCACTGCGGCGCAACAGGAAGACGCTCTTCGCGTCTGGGCCTACCGTGATCGACCGGTGTACACCTTCGCTGGCGATTCATCGCCTGGCGATGTCCATGGTGGTGGTACCGGAGAATGGCGAGGCCAGCGAAATGGCCTAAAGGCGATTATGCTGCGGGACGATTTTTTTCGGGGGACCTTGTGATGGGAACTTTTCACGCTGGCAGATTTACATTACGTGTAGTGTTGCTGAGCGGCTTCCTGATAAATCCCCCTGTTCAGGCCGAGGAGTCTAGAATAAGAAACCGAACTATCAGCTATGTAATGACTGATTTATTCTGGTCGGTTTACCAGACTGAAGATGCGCGGGCCGAGTGCCCCAAAGGTTTCAATGACGGTCCGCGAGAGCAATTTCAGAAGCTCTTCCCTGATCACGAATCTCTGAGCGTTGAAGAGACGCAGCTTGCACAAGAAATACAGACCTGGCATCCGAATACCGAACCTGATGGTTTCGAGTTTTTCGAAGTAGAGGGAAGATTATCCTGGGGGTTGAATCTCGATGGAAAAATGAGCGCCAATGACTTCACGCACCCGGATGGCACTCCCGGAATAGACAACGAGGTATACCGGGCAGTGGGTTGTATCATCGGATTTCGCGGGCCCGACGGAGTGGAATACATATTCCAGAATAAAGCAATTCTGGATGAAGTGTATAATCGCATGATGATTGAACTAACCGAGGTCGACAGTCTTGAAAATGATGATTCTGTGCTCATCAATCTGTACCGAGGGATGGATCGCCTGCTAACGGACGCCACAGGCCAAAAGGTCATGGCAGGCGGCACGCAGCGTATTGACTATCGATGGGGAGAGAGCCTGATCCGGCAGTTTGCTGGCAAGATTGTCGACGGCGTTCTAATTACCGAGCCGATCGCGGAAATGGTCATGCCCTGGCAGAACCTCAGTGTGCCGTCGATTCATGTCTTCAGAGATGCGCGCTTCCAGCTCGATCTCAGTTCGGAGCAGGCAAGCGGAGTTCTGGCCGGCTATGCTGACGTAGATACCTGGTATTACCAACTGATCCGCAACGACTCGACCCATCACCTCAGCAACGGCCAAATTTCCGGTATTTCCCTGTACAAGGCGCTTAGACGCTTTGCAGACGCCTACCCAGACCCGTTGACCGGCGAGAACACAGCCATTTCAACCTCGCTGGATGTCAAAATGGCGCAAGTCTATATCGTGCATCCAAACAACCGTGCGGGAGAGTAAGCGCTAGCCGGTTCGGCTGGCGAGCAGGCGATCCAGCTGATCTGCGAACTGCTTCTTGTCGGAATTGCTGAAAGGTGCAGGTCCTCCCGTATGTTCACCGCTGCCGCGCATGGTTTCCAGAAAGTCGCGCATGTTCAAGCGAGCGCCTATGTTGTTTTTGGAGAAAAGTTCTCCGCGGGGACTCAGTGCCAGTGCTTGTCGATCAATCACTTCCGCCGCCAGCGGAATGTCGCTGGTAATGACGAGATCTCCGGGGTCAGTGCGGCGCACGATTTCAGTGTCGGCAACATCAAATCCTCCCGGCACCTGAACCGCTCTGATCAGTCTTGATGGCGGTGTGCGCAGAGCTTGGTTGGCTACCAGAGTCACAGGGGTTTGCGTCCGCTCAGCGGCCCGGAACAAAATTTCTTTGATGGCGCCCGGACAGGCATCAGCATCCACCCAGATTTTCATGGCTGGCCTGAAGCCGATTACAGGCTGATGCGCTCTCTGGCTGCAGTGTATTCCGATTTGAGGCGGCCCACCAGAGCGCTGGTAGGCAACACTTCTTTGATGGCGTTGATACCCTGTCCTGAGCCCCAAATATCTTTCCAGGCCTTCTTTTTGGCACTGCCTCCGGAACCGAAGTTCATGTTAGAGGGGTCGCTCTGTGGTAGATCATCAGGGTCTAGCCCCGCCGCTTCGATGGATGGCCGCAGATAATTGCCATGCACACCGGTGAATAGATTGGTATAGACTATATCGCTCGACGCATTTTCTACGATTCCTTGTTTGTAGCCCTCCACTGCATTGGCCTCCTCGGTGGCGATAAACGCGGAACCAAGATAGGCAAGATCTGCGCCCATCGCTTGCGCAGCTAGCACGGCATCACCCGTTCCGATGGCACCGGAAAGCAGTATTGGCCCATGGAACCAGTCTCTGACCTCTTGTATGAACGCCATGGGTGACAAGGTGCCGGCATGCCCTCCGGCGCCTGCGGCAACACAGATCAGACCATCGGCGCCTTTTTCAATCGCTTTTTTGGCAAATCGGTTGTTAATAACATCATGCAGGCAAATGCCGCCGTAAGAGTGTATGGCATCGAACACTTCCGGTCTGGCACCAAGAGAGGTAATAACCACAGGGACTTCATGCTTAACACACATGTCCACGTCATGCATCAGCCGATCGTTAGAGCCGTGAACAATCTGATTCACGGCGAACGGTGCAGAGGGTTTATCGGGGTTGGCGGCATCATGCTCGGCTAATTCTGTCTTTATGCGTGTGAGCCATTTGTCTAGTTCTTCCGCAGGCCGAGCATTCAGGGCGGGAAACGAGCCCACTACCCCAGCTTTGCACTGAGCAATCACCAGATCAGGGTTGGATATGATAAAAAGAGGGGCACCGACAATCGGGACTGACAGCCGGCCCTGCATGCATTCTGGAATCGCCATAGAAAAACTTTCCCTGATAGTTTGCCGTAGAATTTTCGAACCGTTAGCGTAACGATTTTCCCCGAAATAACAAGCAGCATCTGAGCCCCTGTCGAGGAAGGTCTTGCGGTGATCCGCTCCAGCCAGCATGCGGCTTCACACTGTGCCCAGCCATTATTCTCACGGTAGTCTGTAGGCAAGCCACGGTTTTTTCGCTAATTTTGTGGTATGCCGTGAATTGTGAATCAGTGTCATGGGAAATTAAATCTCCTGCTATGAGGAATGAATGATGCAACCAGTTTGTCTTATTATCGGCGCAGGCGCCGGGATAGGCGGCCATGTGGCCAAGCGTTTTGCTCGAGGCGGATACCACGCAGCGCTGTGCCGCAGGACCGGACAAGAAGGCCTTGATCAGCTGACTGCAGAAATTAAGGCCGAGGGAGGGTCTGCCAGTGGTTATCTGCTGAATGCGGTTGAACCCGAGACTCTTGAGGAGCAGGTTCGGCTCGTTGAGCATGATTTGGGTCCGATCGAGGTGCTTATTTATAATCTTGGGGCGCAGATAGGTGATCGGCGTCTTGAGGAGACGCCCGCAAAGGTCTTCGAGTTGGGATGGCGTATGGGGGTTCTGGGTCTTTTCCGGGTCGCGCAGGTGCTTTGTCCCTTGATGCAGCAGCGAGGAAAAGGAACGCTGCTGGTCACGTCTTCAACCGCCGCTGTGCGGGGTAATGCCGGTCAGCATTCTCACGCCGCAGCCATGGGCGGACGAAGAATGCTTTGTCAGTCCCTGAATGCGCAGTATGGTCCTGAGAATATCCATGTATCTCACATTGTAATTGATGGTCCTGTTGATGCACCTGATACGCTCGGCAAAATGCTGGGGGCCGAGGCCTTTCAAAAGATGCGCGAGACGAAGGGTGCTGAGGACGGTCTGATAAAGCCTGATGAAGTGGCAGAAACTTACTGGCATCTGTCTCAACAACACCGTTCTGCGTGGACTCATGAATTGGATCTTCGACCTTTTTCTTGCATGCCTTGGTGGAATCACTAGTTGGAAGTGGTGCGCCCAAAGAAGCGTCCGGAAAATCTGAGTCCTCATGTGCCCTCCGTATTTCCGGCTCAGGGCAAGCTATCATCATCGCAGTGAGAGGCGATTGGTCATCGAGACTTATTTCATAAGCCTGCTTGAGGAGAACCAGAGCAGCGCTGTCCTGCTTGTGCCCTTGCTGGCCTTTGCGGAAGCCTGTCTTGGTATTGGTCTGTTTATCTCTGGCGCGTTTCTGGTGATTGTGTCCTCAGCCCTGTTTTTTACTGAGCTGGCATCACTTCCTTTCATCTGTGCCCTGGCCACGCTCGGGGCTGTTGCTGGAGATCACTTCGGGTTTTATGTGGGTTATTTTCTGGGTCCCCATTTGACTCGATCTAGGTTCGCAGCGCGGCACCATGCAGCGATAACTAGGGCCAGCGAATTGATTACCAGATTTGGCCCACTGACTATCTTCATTGGTCGATTTGTACCGGCCATTCGCAGCGTGCTGCCCGCGATGATCGGAGCCAGCGGTTTCAGTCGGCGAGTCTATTCTCTGCTTGATGTGTTGGCCTGCTGTCTGTGGGCTGTGGCACTTGGTGCGATAGTGTATTTCATCGGGGATGCCTTCTAGGTCTGAGGCTCGGGCCACTTAGCCCTTTTGCCGGTTCATCACAGGTAAACTGAAAGCACGTTTGACCGGCCGATCAGACACGTCCCAATCGAATTTCATCAGTCGGAACACTCGGCTGCGCGGCCCAGCTTCTATGGCTTTCGTAGAGCGTGTTGGGGATGATCATGAGGGTAAAAAATAAGCAGCGGGCTGCATGGGCATGCGTTCTGGGGGGTATTGTTTTTCGTGAATGGTCAGCTTCTCAGTCAGTCCATGAGTCTGATTCACTGTTTCGTTGATTGTCCGCGCAAGGTAGTCGCGCACTCTTCCGGAGTGGCCGCATTTGTTTTTTTGGAGCAGCTTGGGCAGCACGTGACTGACTGCGACTACGAGGCTATGCTGGCTGCTGGCAGAGCTCGGGTGTTCCTGACTGTAAGCGGATAGACCGTCTGCAGCTGTGGTCTTGTGTTGACATGGACTCTTACCCCGTGAGTCGATATTCTAAATGTCTTAATAAGTTAACGAGCGGTTCCAAATTGTCAGCGCGGGTTATTTGCTGGACCTGTGCCAATCCAGAGGGCGTCCAGAAATGAAAAAGCAATCCACCCGGCCTGAGCTGCCTAAATCCGAAACCCGAAGAGGTTTCATGAAACGTGCCGGCGCGGCGACGGCATTCATGATTGTGCCGAGAGCCGTACTTGGAGGGGAGAACTACATTGCACCCAGTGACCGCTTAAATATTGCGGCTGTCGGCGCGGCTGGGAAGGGCAGTTCGGATATTCAAAGTGTGGCCCACGAAAATATCTATGCGATTTGCGATATCGATGATCGCCGGCTCGCGGACACGCTGCAGCAGGATTTTGCAGCCTCGTTTCGGGATAAAACAAAAACCTATCGGGATTATCGTGAGATGCTCGACAGTGAACCTGAAATTGACGCAGTCCTTATCAGTACGCCCGACCACATGCATGCACCCATTGCGATGCATGCGATCGGTATGGGAAAACATGTCTATGTTCAAAAGCCACTCTGTCATACCGTCAATGAGTGTCGCATGCTGGCAAGGGCCGCTGAGGCTAATAATGTCGTTACCCAAATGGGCAATCAGGGGCATGCAGGCGAAGGGGCTCGACTGATCAACGAGTGGGTGGCCTCCGGAGCGCTGGGTGACATCAGTGAAGTACACTGCTGGACCAACCGGCCAGTCTGGCCTCAAGGGATCGGTCGTCCGGAGGGTGAAACACCTATCCCTGACTCTTTGGGTTGGGATCTTTGGTTGGGAGCCGCATCTCATCGACCTTACGTAGAGCGTGCTTATCATCCATTTAACTGGCGCGGCTGGCTGGATTTTGGTACTGGGGTCGTAGGGGATATGGGCGCTCATATCATTGATCATCCGTACTGGGCATTGAATCTGGGACTTCCCAGCAGAATCTCGGCCAGCTCGTCCCGTTTTGGTCGGGGTATGGAAACTTTCCCGATCGCCTCCAAAATTCACTTCGAATTTCCAGCCAATGATACTCGTCCCTCGGTCAAGATGACCTGGTATGACGGCGGCCTGATGCCTGAGCGGCCGCTTGGGCTTGAAAACGGACGGCAGATGGGTGACAACGATGGAGGCGTTCTGATAGTGGGTCAGCGCAACATTTTGATGCACGGTGTATATGGCCGTGACCCGCAATTAATTCCCGCATCAGTTCACAGCTCAGTTCAGGCTCCGGAACGAACCCTACCCCGGTCGACGGGTATCTATCAGGAATGGATAGACGCCATCAAAGACCGCAGCAAACGCACAACCTCCGGTTTTGAGTATTCCGGCAGGCTGACCGAGACCATGCTGCTTGGCAACATCGCCACCATCAGGGCTGGCGATCATAAAGTGCTCGATTACGATGCTGGCAGCATGCGGTTTACGAATGATGAAGAAGCGAACGGCTATCTGGATAAATCCTATCGGCCGGGCTTTGGCCTGGTCTGATAACGCTGATGCCGGACCAGAGTAACGGTATAAGAGGTTCAGAGGGGTGAGAGAATTCGTTATTGCACTATGCGCAATTCTGGCATTCGGTGGGTTGAATGCTCAGAGTGCGGGCTCGGATGAATGGATTCAATTGTTTAATGGTAAAGATCTTGAGGGCTGGACCCCAAAATTTACCGGCTTCCCGCTGGGGGTAAATCATTTGAACACCTTTCGTGTCGAGGACGGCTTGTTCAAAGTCTCGTACGACAATTGGAGTGACTTCCGCAACGAGTTTGGGCATATCTTTTACAAACAACCTTTTTCACACTACCGGCTGCGGGTCGAATATCGATTCACCGGAGAGCAGGTAACTAATGGGCCCGCTTGGGCTCTTCGAAATAACGGCATTATGTTCCACAGCCAGTCTCCCGAGTCTATGACCCTTGAGCAGGAGTTCCCAGCTTCAATTGAAGCGCAGATGCTTGGGGGTACCGGCAGCGAAGCTCGGCCTACCGCCAATGTCTGCTCTCCGGGCACCCATTATGTAATGGATGGTGAATTGATTACGGTGCACTGTACTAATTCGGTATCAGAGACGTATCACGGTGATCAGTGGGTGGTGATGGAGTTGGTAGTCAGAGGCAGTGAATCCATTCGGCACCTTGTCAATGGAAACGTTGTCTTTGAATATGCCCGTGTGCAGCTGGATCCGAGCGACCCGGATGCGCAGCGGCTTATTGAGGCTGGTGCATCAGTGTCGGTCGATAGCGGGTACATCTCTGTGCAGGCGGAGAGCCACCCGCTTGAGATCAGAACGCTTGAGCTCCTGCCGCTTGATCGGTGAGCCTTAATTCAATTAAAAAAGGCGCCGACTGGCGCCTCTTTTGATGCCAACTGAAACCCTCAAATGACGCCTTCAGATATCAGGTCTGCAGCATAGTTCGCTGCTCTGGCACTGAAAGCCATATAAGTCAGAGAGGGATTCTGGCAGGCCGAAGAGGTCATAAATGCGCCGTCAGTAATAAACAGATTTGGCACATCGTGAGCCTGAGCCCAGCCATTAAGCACTGAAGTTGTTGGGTCCCGGCCCATGCGTGCGGTACCCATCTCGTGGATCCTGTTGCCGGGCTTGGACAGGTCGGCATTGCTCGTCGTGATGTTGATACACCCGGCTGCCTCCATCATGGCCTGTGCGTCCTTGACCGCCTCCTTCTGCATGATGCGTTCATTTTCGCCGTATGACACATTGAAAACAGGAACCGGATTGCCCCATCGATCCCTGCGAGACGCATGGAGCGTCACGCGGTTCTCCGGATTAGGCAGCTGCTCACCAAAAGCCAGGACACTAAAGCGCCAGGGCCCGGGGCGTTTGTGGGCCTCCTTGAAGTCCCTTCCGATGCCGGCGATCTGGCCGCCCGAATTGCCAAGCGGACGTGCTCCTCCTTGGAAGCCGAAGCCGCGCTTGTAGGGTTTGTCGTTTTCGGTAACGTTGGCGTAACGCGGAATATAAATGCCGCCGCTGGGTCGCCTGCCAAAAACAGTCTTATCCTCAAATCCTGTCATGATTCCGGCGACCCCCGCGCTGCTGACGTGATCCATGAGATTGCGCCCGACCTGATCAGAGCGGTTTGCTAACCCCGTAGGAAAACTCTCCGACTTCGACTGCAGTAGGATCATTGCTGAAGCGATCGCTGATGCGTTGAGGAAAACCACCCTGGAATTGTAGGTTCGTGCTTCATTGGTCTCTGCGTCGACAACCCGGACGCCGCTAATGCGGTTGTTCGCAGGGTCATAGTCCAGCCCCTGGACGATAGCGTTATGCACCATGGTCAGATTGCCGGTGCGCTCTGCAGCAGGTAGGGTAGCATTCAGGGATGAGAAATACGCCTTGAAGGTGCAACCGTGGTGACAACGATTGCGGGCCTGACAATTACTTCTGCCGAGTGCGCGCTGTTCTTCGGTGGCGTTCGTCAGGTGGGCAATCCGCGCCGGAATCACATTCCTGCCGTTAAATCTTGTTTCAACCTTCTGCTTGAATGTCTTCTCGGCGTCAGTCAGTTCAAAGGCCGGCTGAAATACGCTGTCAGGCAGTTGATCAAGACTCTCTTCACTGCCAGAGACGCCAACGAAGGTTTCTACCTTCTCATACCATGGAACGATATCTTCATAGCGGACCGGCCAATCCACGCCAACGCCTTCCTCAAGATTTGCCGTGAAATCCTGCGGTCCCAAGCGATACGTCTGTCGGCTCCACATGATAGAGCGACCCGCGGTATGATAGCCCCGCAACCAGTCATAGCTGGTGCCTTCAGCTTCTTCATACGGATGCTCGTCATCTTTTACCCAGAAATGTTTCGTCGACTCCTTGATAGCATAGGCAACGCCACTGTACTGTTTGTAGTAGTGTTTTTTAATTTCATCTTGTGCCACGTTATCCAGATGATCGCTCTCCCATGGTGCCAGCTGATCAGTGTAATCTCGCTCCGGGACTATTTCCGGCCCGCGCTCCAGCACTAGCACCTTCAGGCCTCGCTGACACAGTTCTTTCGCGGACATGCCGCCGCTCATTCCTGAACCCACTACGATTGCATCAAACTCTGCTTCTGCCATATCGATTCTCCCTAGTCGCCAGTCGAAATATCAACGCTGGGATCCCAGCGGCCCGGAAGGGCAACCCATTTCAACTCTTCGGTTGCACCCGCCTCAGTCGCGAAATAAGACTGAGTAATGTAGCCTTTCAGGGAGCGATATCCACCCAGGCCGTTGTCGCCGTCAAAGGCATCACTGTCCAATTCAGAAAGGGCCGCAGCCGCCCCAGCTTCACTGGTAGTCATAAAGTTTCCGCTCAGGCTATCCAAGCGCTGTGAAATGAGCTGGAGCGCTTCGCGGTGGTTATTTTGGGTCTCAGCACTGGCCCAGTCAGACATCAGTGCATCTAGATAGCCGGGGACGTTGGCGTCAAGCGCACCGGGGGTTTCGGTACGTGGAATAACCAGATCACTGATGCGACTGATGAGTGCCATTTCATCAGCCGAATAGAATCGCCCGCCCTCTCCGGCAGCTGTCGCGACAATGGTCGCGGCATCACCACAGGCGCTAAGTGCTGATGCACCACCGACAGAGATTATGAGTCCCTGCAAGAATTCCCGTCTTGTTTTCATTGTCTCGTCTCCAGGTGTGCTAACAGTTTAGAACTGTAAATTGCGCAAGGTGTATATGCTGCTGGCAATTGATGCAAACCCATCGCCAGGATTGTCATGTTCAATAAAGAAGTGCTGGAAGCCTGCTGTGTCAGCTTGCGCAAAGATCTTAGCAAAATTAATGGTACCGCTACCAACGGAAGTCATGCGACCGAACTGATCCCTGTCCTTGACGTGGAGCATGCTGAATCGCCCAGGATGATTGACAAGATAAGTCATCGGATCGACGCCGGCATTGGCTATCCAGTATAAATCCAGCTCAAAGTCGACCAAGTCAGGTTCAGTCTCTTCCAATAGGATGTCGTAATGTGCCCGATTGCCAGTCCGCTCAAATTCAAAACCGTGGTTGTGGTAGGCCATCTTGATGCCAGCAGCGCGTGTCATCTCGCCCGCATGGTTAAGGGTTTCGGCATGGCGCTTGTAATCATCGGCGCTTCGCTCAGAGTCAGCAATAATCGGCACTACGATGTATCGCTGGCCAACCTCCGCGGCAAAATCGATTTCCCGCTGCAGATCGGAGCGTACTGCCGCCATCTGAATGTGGGCCGCAGGGCTGCTTAGACCATTGTCATCTAATACCTTTCTGACCTCTGCAGCATTACGCTCGAAGTATCCAGCGAATTCCATCTCGCGAAAACCTAATGCCGCGGCCCGGGACAGGGTGCCATCGAAGTCCCGGGAAAGCTCCTCCCGAAGTGTATATAGCTGAAGGCCGATGCGCTCAACTTGCCTAGTTTGAGCCGCGAGCATCGACGAGAAGCCAAAGCTAGCAGACAGCAGCAGACTCCGCTGTAAAAAGTGACGTCGATTTTGCTTAGTTTCTAACCCAGTCATTGGAACACTCCGAAATTTTATTTTCAGCCTACCGTAAATCTAAGCCGCTCAAAAGCCTTCTTTTGCAGCTGAGCCTCGGTAATCCATGCTCACCCAGACGCTACCGTTTTCAGAGGACGCAACGGCTTTTTCAACGAATACCACTCCTTTGACGCCTTCTGTTACTGAGGGGACCAGAAGTTCGATATCGTTAGTTGGACTCTGCGCAGTGAAAGCTTCTATTTGGTCAGCAAAATCGCTATAGAGGTTGGCAAAAGCCTCGAGGAACCCTTCAGGATGCCCACCGGGTATCCGGGTGACGGCATTTGCCGCATCACCGGCAGCAGCTCCTCCGCGGGTAAAATACTGAGCGGTGCCACCGAGGCGGCAAAACTTGAGCTGGTTGGGTTGTTCCTGAAACCATTCAAGACTCGCCTGATCGCCATAAATCCGTATTCGCAATCCGTTTTCATGCCCTACTGCGACCTGGCTGGCCCACAGAGAACCTCGGGCGCCATTGGCGAAGCGCAACATGATTTGTGCGTTGTCATCCAGTAATCTGCTGGGGACGAAGGCGCTGAGATCTGCCAGCACACTGTTGACTTCCAGCCCGGTTATGAACTCGGCGAGGTGGAACGCGTGTGTACCTATATCTCCCAGCGAGCCGCCAGCGCCAGCCCGGGCTGGATCTGTTCTCCAGGCTGCCTGTTTTTGCCCTGTAGATTCCAAATCAGTGCTAAGCCACTCCTGTGGATATTCGACCTGGACGACGCGGAGATTCCCGAGATCGCCGCTCCGTATCATCTCCCTGGCCTGTCTTACCATTGGATAGCCGGAGTAATTGTAGGTCACTGCAAACAGCAGTCCGGTTTCTTCGACCACGCGTTTGAGATCCAGGGCATCTTCTAAGGATGCAGTCAGCGGTTTGTCACAAATCACATGAATGCCTGCTTCAAGGAAACACTTTGCTGGAGCGTGATGCAGATAGTTGGGGGTCACTATTGCGACAACATCGATGCCGTCTTCCCGCGCGCCTTCTACCTCCGCCATTTCTGAAAAATCGTCATAGGCCCGGTCGGGAGCAATGCCTAGTGCTGCAGCAGACTGCCTCGCTCGATCCACATCACTGCTGAACGCGCCTGCGACCAGCTCGTATCTGTTGTCCAGTCGGGCGGCAATACGGTGTACTTCGCCGATGAATGCGCCGGTTCCACCGCCCACCATGCCAAGTCTAATTCTCATGAGAGGCCCAAGATATTTCGGTTGCTCTGGTCATTAGTGCCGGCATCAGCAAAGTCATCAAACGCTTTGTCGGTGACGCGAATGATGTGGTCCCGGATGAAGATCGCGCCTTCCCGGGCGCCATCTTCAGGATGTTTAAGACAGCACTCCCATTCGAGCACAGCCCAGCCGTCAAAGTCGTTCGCGGCCAGCTTGGAGAAAATTGCGTTAAAATCTACCTGCCCGTCGCCTAGAGAGCGGAATCTGCCAGCACGATCAACCCAGGATTGATAGCCGCCATAGACGCCCTGTTTGGCGGTCGGATTGAATTCTGCATCCTTAATGTGCGCGAGCTTGATACGATCTTTGTAGGTATCCATGAACCCAAGGTAATCCAGCTGCTGCAGAATCAGATGGCTGGGGTCGAACAGGATGTTGCAGCGCGGGTGGTTATTCACGCGTTCGAGAAACATCTCAAAGGTGACACCATCGTGCAGGTCCTCTCCGGGATGAATCTCGAAGCCAATATCCACTCCTGCATTGTCAAACGCGTTGAGAATTGGCAGCCATCGTTTGGCCAGTTCGTCAAAAGCGGCCTCCACCAGGCCTGCAGGCCGCTGCGGCCAGGGGTAAAGGTATGGCCAGGCGAGGGCTCCAGGAAAGCTGGCATGAGCGTTCAGCCTCAGGTTTTGTGATGCCTTTGCCGCCAGAAACAGCTGGTCTACGGCCCAGGCCTGTCTCGCTGCGGGATTTCCCTGCACTTCCGGGGCGGCGAAACCATCAAACATCTGATCATAAGCGGGGTGCACGGCTACCAGTTGCCCTTGTAGGTGCGTCGACAATTCAGTGATTTCGATGTTGCGCTCTGCCAGCATGCCCTTGAGATCATCACAGTAGCCGAGGCTTTCAGCAGCCGTCTCAAGATCAAACAGTCTGGATTCCCAGCTTGGAATCTGAATTCCTTTGAAGCCGAGCTCTGCAGCCCAGCTGGCGATATTTTCCAGACAGTTAAAAGGGGCTTCCTCGCCAACAAACTGGGCCAGGAAAATTGCGGGTCCTTTGATGGTCTTCATAGGGTTCTTGATCTCAAGTTGTGTCAGTGATCGGGCCGATGCCAGTATAAACCCTTATGGTTTGCAATCGACCCCTTGTTCGACTACTTTCCTTCGAAAAAGGCCTGTGCTGCGTGCAGCCGGCCGGAAAATAACAGCAAGTAGGAGACCACTTACTGTGGATACAATAAAAAGCCGCCTGAGTCTGATGATGTTTCTTCAGTATGCTGTTTGGGGTGTCTGGCTACCGGTGCTCGCCACTTATTTACAGTCATCCGTCGATGACGGTGGCATGGGTTTCACATCCGGCCAGGTTGGCCTCATTATTGGGGTAGCCGGGTCAGTTGGTGCGGTAAGTGCTCCTTTCATCGCCGGACAGTTTGCCGACCGCTATTTCGCGACGGAAAAATTTCTGGCGGCGCTCCTTGTGTTTGGCGGGATCGTCAAGATAAGTCTTTCTTATCAGGATACCTTCGCAGCTTGGCTAGTGCTGGCGACGCTTTACAGTGTGCTGTACATGCCAACCCTTTCCTTGACCAACTCGATGGCCTTCGCCCACCTCGACAATGCGGAGAGTGACTTTCCCCGAGTTCGCGTCTGGGGAACGATTGGCTGGATTGCTGCAAGCTGGCTGTTTCCAATGATCTGGCTGCAGAGCAATCTTGAGTTCCAAATACTACCTCCATTTTTTGTTGGGAATGAGGTGCCCGATGCGACCGCAAGGTTGGCAGATACCCTCAAAGTCTCAGGCGTGGTTGCTTTTTTATATGCCGGATTTTGTTTTCTTTTGCCTCACACGCCGCCAAACAAGGAAGAGGTGGAGAAACTGGCCTTCAAAAAGGCGTTCAGTTTGCTGAACCGTAAGTCGTTCGCTGTGCTTGTGGCTGCCAGCTTACCGGTCGCGGTGATCCATCAGATTTATTTTATGCAGGCCGGTCCTTTCTTTGAAAATCAACTGGGCATGCTGGTCACTTACATTGCGCCGGCCATGACAGTGGGGCAATTCGCAGAGATCGGTTTTCTGGCCCTGCTGGGCACGCTGTTGATTCGAATGGGTTTCAGGTGGACGATCACTCTGGGCGCTCTGGCCTACTTTGCCCGCTACACGATCTGGGGGCTGATCAGTCTGCAGGATTCTACCGGGCCGTCGGTGGACGCAGCGGGTCAATTCGTCTGGACAGCGCCGCTGATGATAGGGGTATTCAGCCAGATTTTGCACGGATTGTGCTATGCCTGTTTTTTTGCTTCCGCTTTTATGTATGTTGATCGCGTCGCTGATGAAGATATTCGCAATTCCGCGCAGACGGTGTTCGGTATAATCATCCTGGGAGTCGGACCGATGATTGCTGGCCCAGCGCTCGGTATCCTGGGCAACGTCTTTGGTGAGGCGGGTGTGGTCACCAATTTCGCTGGCATGTGGTTCACGCTTGCTATCATTGCGCTGCTCACGGCAGCGCTTGTCGCAGTCTCGTTCCGGGATGAAACGGAGTAGCTGCTTTCGGACAGCGCTCAGCACTGGGCGCCATTGCTACTGGCGGTTCCACATCTGGGGCAGGACCGCAGGCAGCAGTTCCTCTCGGGCCTTCCGCAGGTGATTTCTCAATTGTTGCACAACCTCAGGATATTCGCGCGTAAAGCTGTAGGTTTCACCGGGATCATTTTTCAGGTCAAACAGCAAGCCATCGGGCCCGTAATAGGTAGAATGTTCGAAACTGTTCAGCGTTGCGCGGTAGCGGGTTTCAACCACCAGCTTCCATTGCCCGCTTCGCACGCCGACGATCCTGTCACGATTAAAAAGGAACAGCACCTCATGGGGGGATGTGTTGCTTCCGCTTAATAACGGGAGCATGTCCTTACCATCAATCGGTCGATCGTCCGGAAGTCGACCGCCCGCCAGTGAAATCAGCGTTGGATAGAGGTCGATATTCATGGCAGGTTCGCTGCTGACTGTGCCTGCTGGAATTTTGCCCGGCCAATGCGCAAGGAACGGGACGCGCTGTCCGCCCTCCCAGGAAGAGCCTTTGCGGTCCCGATAAATGCCTGAGCTGCCCTCAAACCAGGGTCCATTGTCCGAGGTAAAAACAACCAGCGTATTGTCGCTCAGACCGTATTCTTCGAGAGCGGCGAGTATTTCACCTGTGCTCCAGTCGATAGTTTCCACAACATCTCCATAGAGGCCTGCGTCTGAGCGGCCATCGAAGCGGGGAGAGACGAACAGGGGAACATGCGGGAAGGAATGGGGAATGTAGAGGAAGAACGGATTGTCCCTATTTTCTGCTATGAATCGAACGGCCTCCCGGGTGTAACGTTCGGTCAGAGTCGTCTGATCAACCGGGTTTTCAATCATTTGTTCGCCCCGGAAGAGTTCCAGAGGTGTCATGTCATTGCTGTGCAGAACGCCAAAAAATTCATCAAATCCCTGGTTCAACGGCGACCACTCCAAGCGGCTGCCCAGATGCCATTTGCCGTACAGTGCACTGCGATAGCCCAGAGGTTTCAAGGCTTCAGCGATTGTGATTTCTTCGAATGCCAGATGAATGTCGTTGGTGGGTCTTGCCACATCTGCCACCAGATCCAGTCTGATCGGGTAGCGTCCGGTGAGCAGGCCACCGCGGGCAGCGGTACAGACATTGGCACTGGAATAGAAACTGTCCAGTCGCGCGCCATTCAGTGCCAGGCGATCAAGGTTCGGAGTCTTGATCATGGTGGAGCCATATACGCCCAGGTCACCGTAGCCGAGGTCATCCGCCATGATGACGACAAAATTTGGCGGAGTCTCCTGGGCCGAAGCCAGATAAGCAGGAATACTCAGGCAAAGAGCGAAAAAAAGTCGGTACAATGTCATAAGATTTTCCAGTGCTTGTGCCTGTTAAAGCGGAACGCTAATTCACATGCCGGCCCTGCTGGGCTCGCAGGTTTATTACTATCAAGCAGGGAACGGCTGATACTATCAAAATCATCTGTTGCGACAGCAAGACCTTGCTAAGCAACGCCTGGTATCTCACTATACATGGCATGAAGCAAAGAATCTCGGGTCTCGGGCTTTGTGGCAGTCACATAGGTCTGATCATGTCCGCATATCTGCTCTGCGGTGCTGCGATCTCTGAGGAGTTGCTTATTGCCGTCGCGTCCAATTTTTCCGGGCCGATGGCGGAACTGGTAAAGCGATTTGAAGCGCAAACCGGGCATGACATTCAGGTTGCTTACGGTTCTTCGGGCAGATTGTTTGCCCAGATTCGCAGCGGTGCACCTTTCCAGATTTTCCTTTCGGCCGATCAGGATAAACCGGCACGACTGGTTGATCTGGGCCTGGCAGACCCCGCCTCACGATTCACCTACGCAAGCGGTGAACTGGTGCTTTGGAGTGCTGACAGCAGCCGCGAGGTGGTTGATTCGAATGCACTTCTGTCCCCGGACGTGCAATGGATAGCGCTGGCCAACCCCCGACTCGCGCCGTACGGAACTGCGGCCGCTGAAGTTCTTGATGAACTGAATTTGTCGGCCCACCTGTCCGGAAAAATCGTGCAGGGTGAGAATATCGCTCAGACCTTTCAGTTCGTGGAGTCAGGGAATGCCCAGCTGGGATTTGTGGCCAGATCTCAAGTGTTGAACCTTCCTGAAACCCCTGCTGGCGCAAACTGGGTGGTTCCCGATCACCTTTACCGGCCGATCAGGCAGGACGCAGTGCTGCTGAATCGGGCGATAGGGTGTCAGGTCTGTTCCGAGTTTATGAGCTTTTTACGGGAAGACGCGCAGCGCTCTTTGATATCAGCGTCAGGATATCGGGTCGATTAGTCCGTTACCAGACTAGCTCGCTGCCCTTCCGAGATAGCGCTGAAAGGTCTGCTCAACGAAATCATCCACTCCGGGAGCGAACATCACGGCAAGAACCGTCAGCAATACGGCGGCAGCGCAAGTTTTGTAGAATAGCTTCATGACTTCTTACCTTGCTGGCTAGTCAGACAATGGCTGACGGACTTTGGCTTCAAATACCCACACGTCACCGCGCTCGATAACCGCGCGCGTCAGAGGGGTCGTGCGAGAGGGATACTTCGCAGAGATTGCGGCTGCAATACCATCAAGCTCCTCTCCGGTCTGAATCCGCTCAAGGGTCCGCAGATAGCGAGTGCCTTCGATGCGAAAGATCGCGTTGCCGTTTCGCTCCGCCTGAACCGGCCACCGCTTCCAGAGTCTGCCGACAGTTGAACTCATGTAGCCAGACCAGACATACAGCTTTCCATCATGCTCCACCGTCCATATGCGGCGGGAGTTGGGGGGTTCTTCAAGCTGCATTTCGATGGTTGGAATGGTATTTACGAACTGCCAGTCTGGTTCGGCACCACGGTGCAGCTCGCCGCTGACCAGAGGGCCGCCGGAAAACACGCGGTTGGGGCCATCTGCGAACCGCTGCTTTATTGCGGCAGTCGTAATCGCGCTCAGCGGGATCACGGCCAAGCAGAGGAGTATCGTTATCGCACGAAAGAGAGTTTTCATCGGTTAGCAGTCAGCGTTTGTTTCCGATAGGCAGACTTTCTGACCAGCAGCCTAACACGCTACCAATGCTGCAGGTAGATAAACTCGGCATTCGGCTGAGTTTATTCGTCGATTATGCATGGTGCTTGCAATGGGGTGGACGACAGGGTTCGGGAAACGAAAGCGAGCAGCCCGGCGGCCGCTGAAGAAGAAAGCGGCTGTCGTTTCTTTCAGTTCGGTTAGGTCAGCAGTGCCTTAAAGTGTCGACGGCACAGTGAAACGTAGCGATCATTCCCGCCGATTTCTACCTGAGAGCCTTCTTTGACCGGATTGCCCGACTCATCCAGGCGAATCACCATTGTTGCTTTGGCACCACAATGGCAAATCGCCTTCAGCTCTCTGAGATTGTCTGACCAGGCCAGAAGATATTTGCTGCCCTCAAAAGGTTCGCCCCTGAAGTCGGTGCGCAGCCCATATGTCAGCACCGGGATGTCTAGACTGTCAGTCACCTCACCAAGCTGGTATACCTGTTCGCGAGTCAGAAACTGCGCCTCATCGACCAGCACGCAATGCAGCGCATTGTTGGCGTGCGCTGTGGAGACCAGGTTAAGTAGATCATGCTCAGGAGTGAATGCTTTGGCGTCGGTCTCCAGTCCGATGCGGGAAGTGACCTTGCCAACTCCATGACGATTGTCCAGCGCGGGTGTCAGAACTAGGGTGTTCATACCTCGTTCCCGGTAGTTGTAGCTGGACTGCAGCAGGGAGGTTGATTTGCCCGCATTCATCGATGAATAATAAAAGTAGAGCTTTGCCACAGTTCAGCACAGGATTGACGGCAACTCGGAGCCGGAGCAGTCGAACTGTCGCAGGGTCGGTGAATCAAAAAGAGCCTCTTTGTTTATCGGGCGCGCCTGCAGCTGCAAGTGGGCAAAAATCTGGCGATTGTTGTACGGCTCCGGTTCAAACAGTCCGCTCCCATTGAACTTGCCCGGCAGTATCTTCAATCTTACCCAGCTTCGCACGTTGCCGCCAATTAGCAAGATTCGCTGTTTCTGCTCTTCAATCGCAACAACGATGTCACAGTGACTGCGTGCGCCCATGCCCAGCTGTTCTTTGCGCTCAGCGATACTCCGATAGGACGGGCGACTGCCCCGGCAGAGCAGATCGCCGGGTAAGATAGTCTGCTCGCCGGGATTGAAGGCACGGTATGCGGACTCAGACTCAGCTTGCGTGCTGGCCAGAATAGCCTGATCGATGTAGCTGTGGTGTGCAATCGCCCGCTGAAAGCGCTCTTTGTCGCCTAATCCGCTTTCACACATCACCCAGGAAATGAACGCCGCGGACCATGGGCTGCGCCAGCGGCTACCGGGGCCGTTCGATTGCCACGATTGGTTCTGTGTTTCCAATATCCAAGCACTGTCAGGAGTCGATGACCAGTAGCCGGCAATGGTTGTTGCTACCCGTTGAGCCTCATCGGGGGCGATCAGGGTCCGGCGCCAGGGCGCTGCCCTGAAATCCGGATTGGAGGCCCGGGTATGGGTCAGGTCCAGAACGCTCATGCCAAAGAAGCCCCATTCTTGTGCTGCGACATTGACGATCCTGGCACGCAAATCGGAGGTGTCGTGTGGACTGCACGCTCGATACGTGTAGATCACATTGCCGGGCTCCCCGGTCACTCTCGCGGATGGTGCGTGAACATCGAGGACGGAGGTCGGCAGTCGTCCCACCGGGTCAGCGTAACTGACAGGGTGCGAGGCTGACAAAAAGAGGCTACAGAGTATTCCGGATAGCATGGAGAGTTGAGGTAAAGTCTTGGTCACAGCAGATTAGCGCTTTGGATAAAATTAACTGGATGATGGGTGTGATAACTTCACAAGCGTACTACAGATCAGCCTCGTAGAGGACGAAAAGGTGCCAGACGGCTAGTGAAGCCTATCGCGTCAGCCGCTTCGGGGCGTTAATTTCAGTAATGTTATGGTCATTCATGCCACAATTCCTTACACTGCGGTGTCTGCTTCGCCTAGCATCTCGGATAAAATCAATTACAAATTGGAGACTTGAATGGCTAGTGTAAGAAACATCAGTGTTGCTGCCGGTATCTTAATTATCCTGATTCTGTTCGGCTGGATTTTCACCGCGCCGTACTTAAGTAATCAGGGGTTAGGCCGGACTCCGGGCCTGATCATTGGAGGAACGCTGACTGACGCTCCTGCCGATTTCACCATCCATAACGATCTTCGGGGGCCACTGAAATTCAAACTTGAGGGTTTCCCTTCAATGGTCAACTATCTGTCCTGGGTTGCCCTGGAAGACGGTATTGTCACAGCGACCCGGCCTGACGGAGGGTACTGGGGCGAGAGGGTCAAAGCTGGTAGCAATAAGGCCTGGCTCCGACTGGGAGATAACACTTACAAAATGCAGGCTGTGCAGATCACCGGCGCACAGCATCTGGAGATGATGGGGCAATGGGCTGCCAAGTCTGGTAGGACCCTTGATGAAGCTGTCTACGAAGGGTCAGAACCTTTGCGCGAGTGGGAAGTCTTTTTTTGGACTCCCGAACAGTAGACAGGCTCTTGCTCTGGCAAAAAAGGCAGCTCATTGGGCTGCCTTTTTTTATGGAGCGGCCGGATGCCGAGCTCACGGATTTGCAATCTTGTACACAATTTCACCGAAGAACATTTCGTCCCAGCTTTGCTCGCCATACACCACGGTAGCGGACGGGTCCGGATTGAAGGGGTTCTGGCTTGAATTATCGAAATGGCCGACTGCGGTGACCTTGGTGCCTGCAGGCAGCAGTTTTGGTTCAGCCAAGTTGTAGGTCAGCTGCCAGAGATAAGAGTAGTAGGGAATGTTGATTAACTCTTCACGGCTGCCGTCAGGGTAATCGGCGAACATACGCAGATCGACGCCGCGAAAGTGCATGTGCGGATGATAGGCGAGAGCATTGACATCTTCTCGAAGCGTGAAAGAAGAAGAGACTTCAAAGTTCTTTTCGTGGGGGGGGATGTTCGGCAGCGCGTTGCCAAACAGTCCGACCATGCGCGATTGCATCCGTTCTTCTGGCACTGAGTCTTCCGGATAGAACCAGATTCCGTACTTGCTGCGGTCGACGGTTTCTTTGCCGCTGGTGGTGTAGTGCATCGTGACGTACAGAGTACTGTCCTTACGCATCAAACCTCCTGTGTTGGGCAATTCGACTCTGGGGTCCTGGCCCGGCACATAGCGCGTAAGCACAGCGACATCGGGATCACGAACGCCTTCCGGCGTTAGACTGACCGTAGAATGGTGGACGACTGTGGTATCGCCGGGAATAAATTCACTGGCCTTAACCCAGCGATCTTTTTCCATACCCACGACCGGTACCGAGATGTCCAGCCAGTCGAGTACTCCAGTTGCCGGAACGGTTTGCGGTGGTACTTCAACAATGAGATCCGGTGCTCCCAGCGGGACGGTCCACTCTGTCTCCGGCCAGTCCAGTTCGGCAAGCGGATCAGTTGCGCCGTCCCGAGGAGAGCCTGATTCAATCCAGCTGAGGAGCTTCTGCAGGTCTTCGATTGCCAGATTACGATCGTTCGAAAACTCATGTACGTGCGGGTCAATTTGGCCGGGAGGCATGCGTCTGGTCATCAGAACTTCCCGAATCATGGGCGACCAGCCCTGTGCCATCGTATAACTGTCTAGAGCGAAAGGGCCAATGCCGCCTGCCCGATGACACTGAGCACAGTTGGCGGCGAGGATGGGCGCAATATCTTGCTCGTAAGAAACAGAGTGCTTAGCCGGATACTCTACGGAATCTCCACTGATCGCGACCTCGGCAGCATCAATTTTCTCGTCCGATATTACCGCCTGAAGCGCTGCTTCCAGTTCCGGACCGACGGAGCCGCGATAATTCACAGTGAAATCCATCGGGTCAAACAGCAGAACTTCGCCGGTATGGGTAATCCCCAGCGCTTCAGAGATTTTCTGGGAATCATCCATGAGCACTGGAATGTCATTGGTGTAGGTGGCAATTTCCTGCTGTACCGCGTCGCGGTTCAACCGACCCATCGGATTGATTAGAAAGAACTGAACACCCTGTTCCGTGAACTGCCGCTTGAGTTTGATATAGGCGGGCAGTGCGGAAAGGGTTGCCTCACTATTGAGTCCGTGAACTAGCAGGGCAACTGACTTTTTGTCGTTGTACCAGCGCATGGAGTGGTGTTCTCCAAGCTGATCTAGCAGCGCAAAGTCGCCTACGTGTTCAGCGCCGTGGACCGCAGATGCAGTGAAAATCGGTATCGTCGCGAGTATCAGGCAGCTCAGGGAAGTTTTCATGGTCCTAGCCTTTTTCTGATTGTAATTGGCTTGATTGAGGCGCTGGCTCGAATGGATCGATAGCCCTGCGATCAAAAGACGCCGGGTAGTCTTGATCCGTTCTGGAACATTTATGGCATGCTGCTCTCCGCGCGGCCCAGCCAGGGTACCACTGAGAAAGATGTAGCAAAAGTGCAAATCCTGGCCTTGTGATCGCCTGGTGTCGCCGGCAACTCGGATGGGCCCAAAGTCTTTCACGACGCCGCAGTTTGTAATACCTTGGTGTTACGCGCATTCACCTTGGCCCAAAAATATTCCGAGACCAAGAATGAAACATTCCGAATACGGCCGCAAATCAATTTCGCTTCTGCTGACAACAGGTTTGTGGTTCGGTCACGCTGCCGCTCAGACAGAGAGCGAGCCAGGACAACAGGTTTTTAAGGATCATTGCAGTAGTTGCCATGTGTCTGAGGCGGAGGCTTCTGCCACGCAAATCGCACCAAGCTTTGAAGCGCTTAAGTCTATGAGCGCAGCGTCGCTGGAGTTCGCTATTAACGAAGGGGTGATGTATGGCCAGGCTTCGGTGCTGAGCAATGCACAGAAATCCGAAGTGGTCGCGTATCTCGCGCGCGAGATTGATGATTCCTGGCTGCAACCGACGCTTTGTACCGCTGGAACGACCGTGCTCGATCTGGATGGTCGGGTTAGTCTTGCCCGATTCGGCGTTGATTACCTGAGTACTCGGCACATGAGCAGTATGGAAGCCGGGTTAAACAAAGAAGATTTTGCAAATCTGGAAGTGGCCTGGGCGCTGGCGTTTCCTGATGTTAGTGCGCTGCGGGCATCGCCAGTAATCGTCGGCGACACGGTGTTCTACGCGGCGACCGGATCTCGCAAGGTAATGGCGCTGGACGTCAGCAGTGGCTGTGCTAAGTGGGTTTTTGACTCGCCGACTCGACTGCGCTCTTCGCTAGCCTACGGTCCACTGGGTCCAGACGGACCCGAAGCCATTGTTTACGGTGACGCAGAGGGTTTCGTATATGCTCTGGCCGCGGCAACGGGTGAATTAATTTGGTCGCAGGATGTTCGCAGTCACGGCAGAGGGGTGCGTTTAACTGGCGCGATGGTGCTGCATGAGGAGCGGGTTTACGTTCCAGTGTCCGCTTCTGGTGTCTCCCAGGGTGGTACACCCACTTTTGAGTGTTGCGTTGGACATGGGGAAATCGTAGCGCTGGATGCGGCGACCGGGGAAGTCGACTGGGTGTATCACACGATGCCTGAGGCCGAGTATACCGGCGAGCGCAATTCGCTCGGAGTGCGCCTGCGGGGACCCTCCGGAGCCCCCATCTGGTCGACGCCCACGGTAGACGCCGCACGGGGCTTGTTATTCGTTACCACTGGTGAGAATACCTCTCATCCGGCAACGCCAACCAGTGACGCGGTGATCGCGCTGGATCTTGCTACAGGAGTCCAGCGCTGGGTGTTTCAGGGACTGTGGAATGATGTCTGGAACACAGCCTGTGGGCGAGTAGCGGGCCCGAATTGTCCGAATCAGCACCCCAGCAATTTGGCGGATAAAGATTTTGGTGGTTCAGCAGCTATCGTTTCGACGGACATCGGTGACGTGCTGCTTGCCGGGCAGAAAACCGGTGATTTGTGGGCACTGAATCCGGACACCGGGGCTCTTATCTGGAACCAGCGCGTGGGTACCGGCACAGCACTTGGCGGAAACCACTGGGGGATCGCGACCGATGGCGAAAAAGTGTTCCTGCCAATCAACGATCCGGGCCAGGCTCGCGGAACTTACCTGCCGCGCCCGGGTGTATACAGTTTCCATGTTGCGACTGGGGAACCGGGTTGGTTCCGGGCCGAGACGCCCGCTTGTGATGACCGGGCAGACTGGTTGAAAGGCTGCGATAGCCGGTTCGGGCATTCAGTGACACCTCTGTTGATTGATGGCGTGCTGATTACTGGAACCATTGACGGACGTCTGTTGGCACTGGATGCCGATTCAGGGGATGTGCTGTTCGAATTCGATACTGTCCGGGAATACGCCACCGTAAACGGGGTGCAAGGTATTGGCGGTGCAATCGATGCGCATGGCATCGCGGCAGGTGCTGGCCTGTTGCTGGTTAATTCCGGCTACGGTCGGGTGGGAGGTACATCTGGGAATGTGCTGCTCGCTTTCCGCCCTACGGCAGAGTAACCGATGACAAAAGCTACCCCTCCACTCGATGGGCTGCTAGTCATAGCACTGGAGCATGCGATCGCCGCGCCGCTTTGCACGCGCCAGCTGGCCGAACTTGGTGCTCGCGTGATTAAGATTGAACGCAGGGAGCAGGGGGATTTTGCCCGGCATTACGATGACCGTGTTCAGGGACTGTGTTCGCATTTTGTTTGGACCAATCGTTCAAAAGAAAGCTTGACCCTGGATTTGAAGAATCCGGAGGCGGACGGTATCCTCGCCCGGCTTTTATCTCAGGCCGATGTGCTGGTGCAGAATCTCGCGCCGAGTGCGGCTGCACGCATGGGCCTTGGCTATGAGGCGCTGGCGACTGATTATCCGAAGCTGATTGTCTGCAATATCACTGGCTACGGGGAGGAGGGACCTTATGCCAGTAAAAAAGCCTATGATTTACTTGTGCAGGCAGAGGCCGGTTTTCTTTCAGTAACCGGGTCTCCGGAGGATCCCACCAAAAGCGGTATTTCCATTGCAGACATCGCTGCGGGTACTCAAGCGCACACGGCAATTCTGGCCGCCCTGCTGCAGCGCCAGCGCACCGGTTCCGGCTGTCGTATCGATATCTCGATGCTGGAAGCCATGGTGGAGTGGATGGGCTTTCCGCTTTACTACGCTTACGATGGGCAGCAGGCGCCTGTTCGCAGTGGTTCTGACCATGCCAGTATCTATCCATACGGGGTGTTCAGGTCAGGAGATGACAAACTGCTGATGCTGGGTATACAGAATGAACGGGAGTGGGTGGCTTTTTGTGAGGAGGTGCTCGGTAATGCAACCTTGGCGAAGGACCCTCGCTTTGTTTCAAACAAGCGACGCTCGGAAAACCGTAAAGTGCTCCAAGAACTGATCCAGCAGAGCTTCAGTGGGAAGACGGCAACGGAAATTCGTGCCAGTCTGGATGCAGCGGCGATCGCAAATGCGAGCGCAAATGACATGGCCGCAGTTTGGGATCATCCTCAATTACATGCTTTACATCGTTTCGTTGAAGTCGAGACTCCGGTCGGAACGGTTACCGCTTTGCAGCCGCCGGGTCACAGTAGCGCCTATGATCCCAGGCTGACCGCAGTGCCGGCTTTGGGTCAGCATACCGAGTCTATTCTTGAGGATCTTGGCTACAGCAAGGCAGAGATCGCCGAATTCAGAACCGCGATGACAATCTGAATTTGCGTCATGGATTCTGAGGTGCAGGATAACGCAGACCAGCTAAGATGGACTGCAATCTTTTTGAATACAATACTTGGTGAGAAGCTTATGCGACAGAATAGTTACTGGTTACTCGGCGCCTTTTTTTGTGCCGTGATTTCAAGCAGCACGCTCGGTCAGTCTCGTGCCGACGTGTTTGAACGGTGTGCTAAATTGGCTGATCTTGACCTGCTCGACACTACTGTTAGCGCAGCCAGCCTGGAGCCTGCTGATCAATTTGCGCCACCTGGGGAAGAGGTCGCCTTCGAACTGCCGGGTTTCTGTCGCCTCGAAGGGGTGATATCTCCGGCGATTGGCTTTGAGGTCTGGTTACCGATCGCTGACTGGAACGGCAAATTACAGCTTGTTGGTAATGGTGGCATGGCAGGTGAGATCAGCTATCGCGCCATGGGTCGGGCGCTGGTTCGAGGCTACGCGACCGCGAGCACAGACACGGGCCACAAGGCAAGCCCGGTACCCTTTGATGCTTCCTGGGCATCAGGCAGAATGGACCTGATTGAGGATTTTGGCCACAGAGCGCTTCACGTGACCACCGAGCGCGCTAAATCCGTCGTCAGAGCATTCTATGCCGAGGCGCCGCAGTATTCATACTATGTCGGATGCTCGAAAGGCGGCCAGCAGGGCTTGATGGAAGCCCAGCGTTATCCAGATGATTTCGATGGCATCATAGCGGGTAATCCTGCCAATGACTGGACTCGGTTTTATGCCGGCGGGCATCTCTGGTACTCGCTGGCTATGTTGGAGGACGAGGAATCTTGGATCCCTCCGGCTAAACTGCAGGCTCTGGGCGAGGCAGTTAACAACGCCTGCGATGCCGACGATGGGATTCGTGATGGCATATTAATGAATCCTTTGGCATGCGACTTTCAGCCCGCCAGCCTTAGCTGTGAAGGGGATAGTGACAGTAATAGCTGCCTCACGCCAAAACAGGTCAGGGCCGTTGAGAGAATTTGGTCAGGCGTACGCAATGCCAGGGGAGAACTGATTTATCCAGGGCTGGTGCCCGGAGGCGAAGCGGCGCCCGGTGGTTGGTCAACCTGGGTCACTGGCGCTGCGCCCTATCAGTCACTGCACTGGCGTGGCGGTGAAGGTTTCTTCCGCTGGTTTGTGTTTGATGATGCTGACTGGGATTTTCGCAGTTTTGATTTTGATTCGGACCTCGACCTCGCCATAGAAACAGTCGGGTCAGCAGTTGATGCGAATGATCCGGATTTGTCGGCGTTTCGTGACCACGGAGGCAAGCTGATTGTCTATCACGGATGGAGTGACCCGGATATTTCGCCGCTGGCCTCGATTGACTATTTCAGCCGGGTGGTGGATTTGGCAGCATCCGAAGCGGATGTCACTTCCCGTGAGCAAGCGGAGTCAGTGACTAAAGACTATTTTCGTTTATTCATGGCTCCCGGCATGGGACACTGCGCCGGAGGCCCTGGGCCCGATCGGTTTGACGCGCTCACCGCGCTTGAAAACTGGGTGGAAAACGATAACCCGCCCGACTCGATAATCGCCAGCAAAATAGAGGGTGGCCAGGTTACCCGCAGCCGACCACTTTGCGTTTATCCTGCCTTTGCCCGCTATAATGGCAGTGGCAGTACGGATGAAGCGGCGAACTTTTACTGTGCTGTACCTGAGTGATTCTCCAGGCTGAGGTGCTCAGGAAACACCAATCAGATAACAGCATACCGTTTGATAGGAGGCCACCATGCGTAAGTTGCTACCCCCGAGTTTGCTTTTGCTCTGTGTCAGTCAGATTAGCGCACAGGAATTTGTACTGCCGCGAACGGAGTGGGGCGTACCGGACTTGCAGGCCGTTTGGAAGCATTCATCCATCATTCCTTTCGAGAGGCCCGAATACCTCGGAGAAAAGCGAGCCTACAGCGAAGAAGAGGCTCTTGCGCTGGAGCGCTCGGAGCAGCAGCGGTTCGACGCGGATAATGAACCGCTCGATCCAAATCGACCGGCTCCCGAGGTGGCAGAGTCACTCCCGCCGATCGGCAATTATGACTTGTTTTGGCGCGATGATGCACAGTTCATACCGACGATAGACGGGGAATTCAGGACGTCGGCAATCATTGATCCCCCTACCGGGCGACTGCCACCCATTCAGTCGGGCGTCGAGCGTCCGCGATTTGAATCGAGGCGCGATGATCAGAGTACAAGAGGGCGCAGCAGTGATGGTCCGGAGGGACGAAGCCTCGGCGAGCGCTGCCTGGTTGCCTTTGGCAATCTTTCCGGTCCCGTCATGAGTCCAATCATTTACAACAGCCATTTAGAAATTCTGCAGTCGCCCGGGTACGTGGTCATCGTTGCCGAAATGGTGCATGACGCCCGAATCATTCCCATTACCGATCAGCGCAACCCGGCAGCTGAGGTTCACAGGAAGTGGATGGGTGATGCCATTGGGCGTTGGGAAGGCGATACGCTGGTAGTAGAAACCAAGCATTTCAATACCTGGCATCGCTTGCGTGGTTATGGTGTGGAGAACCTCACTGTCACTGAGCGGTTTCGCCGCAGCAGCGATAACAAGCTGATCTACGGTTTTACGGTAGATGATCCTAGTACATTTACCACTCAATTCAGTGGTGAGTTTCCACTTTCTCGGATGAAGGAGCCACTATACGAATATGCCTGCCATGAAGGTAACTATGGCATGGTCGGAATTCTTGCAGGTGCTCGCACGCTTGAAGTGCAGGCAGAGGATTAGTCATTACTCACAGACGGGCGTATTTCACGGACTTCAATATGCCCGTTCGTCACTAGCCATTTGATGTTCAGGTCGTAAAGCGTCATTCCATATTGTTTGTCGTCATCGCCGCGTGCCCGCCAGGCCGGTCTCGGATCCTGCTGAAGCACTGAAACGATAAACGCCTTCAGGTTGGGATAAGTGGACTGGTATCGCGATAGTGCTTCAAGAGCGGAATCGGTGAAGTTGACATCCCAGCATGCTCCGGGCTTTTCCGTCGCGAAGCCTGAGCGTGCCTGGGATACCGCATCTGCATAGGCAAGATAAGGCTTGATATCCAGAACGGGGGTCTCATCGACCAGATCAATGCCTCCAACCTTCAGGATAAGCCGAGAATTGATTGTCTGACTCCCAAGATTTCTGACGACAGAGAGTCCAATCGGATTCGGGCGGAATGGCGAACGACTCGCGAATACGCCAAGCTTTTGTTTCCCGCCCAGTCGGGGTGGCTGCACCAGCGGGGACCAGCCCAGTTCGCTGGTCTGGTGAAAATGCCAGAGTAGCCAGAGATGGGAAAACTGCTCGAGACCTCGCATGCAGTCTTTATGGTCAAAGCCATCTTCGAATAGGATATCTGCTTCTGCCTCCGATACCAGATTCGGCTGCCTGGGTGTCGCGAATTTTTGCCGATAAGGGCTGCGAATGACTCCGATGGCTTGATAGGAAAATTCCATCAGCCGGTCAGTTCCGCATGGCGTCGTAAACCATGCGCGCAGCTATATCACTGGTGAACGGGGTGTCGTCGGGACCGCCCCATTTTTGCACCATGTAAATCAGGTAGAAGTCATTCTCCTCATCAACAAGAAATAGGGTGCCGCCAATGCCGCGCCAGCCAAAGTTATGCGGCCCGTCAGGATAATCAGTGGTGGGCTGCAGATGAAACCCTAACCCCCAGTCACCGATGTCTTCGTAGAAAAAATATTGCCGCGACACCTCGGGCCCGAGAGTCCCCTCGCGCATCAGATCAAGACTTGAGGCAGACAGGATGCGTGCGTCATCCAGAGCTCCACCGTTCAGCAGCATGAGAGCGAAGCGCGCATAATCCTCTGTGGTGGAATTTAATCCGTGACCGCCGGCGAGCATCCCCCGAACCTGGGTATTGTCAGTCATGGGGCCGAAGATCGGTTCGGCAACGCGAAACCTATCTTTTTCATCAACCCAGAAGCTGGTGTCTTCCATGCCGAGCGGGCCAAAAATTCGGTCTTCAAGTAGGTCGTCAAGTGTTTGCCCGGAAGCGACTTCCAGCACAGCGCCTAATACATCAGTTGAGTGCCCGTAGTGCCAGGCGGTCCCGGGTTCAAACAGTACGGGTAGTTGCCCGATCCGAGCTGCTAGTTCCTGTATGCTGATGGTGTTGAAAGTTTCCATGAAGCGGGCGTCAACCGCCTCCGGGTCCGGTCGTGTCAGAACATCGGGAAAGCTGTCCCGATACAAAGGGCCGAGTGGCGTATTCATGGCAAAGGGCTGCTGGACTATGCCCGATTGATGGGTTAGCAAATGCCGGATCGTCATGGTGTTGTTGGCCGGACGGATATCGCCGGTGGCACTGTCGATCACCTGCAAATCTAGAAAGCTCGGCAGGTAGTCGCTCACTGGGTCATCCAGACCGAGCTTTCCCGATTCAATGAGGCTCATCGCAGCGACGCTGATTATCGGTTTAGTCATGGAATAAATGCGAAAAATGGTGTCGGTGGTCACTGGAGTGGGTGAATCCTGAGTCTGCGTGCCCACGGACTCAAGCAAACCGATACTACTGCGGTTGCCTACCCATAACATTGCGCCCGAAATGTGCCCCACATCGACGGCGCCCTGCATTGCGAGTCTGATCTGTGCAACCTTGGCTGGATTAAGACCAAATTGACGCGGAGATATGACATTGAATGGCTGCGCTTTATCTGCTGACGGCAGCGTGCTGTCGTTGTCCGTTGAGCAGGAAAACGTGATCGCAGTTGCCACAAATAAAAGTGTGGTGCGGAACATGATGGGATACTCCGAGTTAATTAGTGCGCCGCCGGCCTTCAGTTTTTCTGATCTGCCTGCATCTCTGCCTTGAAGCGCTTGAAATTCTTGACGTAGATCTCTGCGCTCATCACCAGCCTTGCCT
>JASMER010000019.1 GCA_030752195.1 Gammaproteobacteria bacterium | reverse complement strand
AATCACTGGCTTTATAGTAGCAATCGGCCCTTTACTGCGAGCTATGAGCGAGTCCGCAAATGCGGGCTGCTCTGCTGTCAGAAGAATGTTCGGTAAAAACACACTTTTTAACGACTAAATTCGGTGAAAATGGGCCGGCGTCTCAAGTCTCGCTCCAGGGGCTCCAGCCCACGGATGATGCGCCTCTCAGCCGGATAATGTGTTGACTTGGGCTGGGGGCTCACTTACAATGCGCATCCTTTTTTAGCGTCTTGAATATCTTCGCCAAGAAAGTGGGCAGTAACCCGTTCTTTTACATCGATTTTTTGGAGATACACGTAGATGCACAATCAGCGCATCAGAATCCGGCTCAAAGCCTTCGATCACCGCCTGATTGACCAGTCTACACAAGAAATCGTAGACACTGCCAAGCGCACAGGTGCTCAGGTGAAGGGCCCGATCCCTCTGCCAACTAACAAAGAAAAATTTACCGTGCTGATTTCCCCGCACGTCAATAAAGACGCGCGAGATCAATACGAAATACGAACCCATAAACGCCTGTTGGATATCGTAGAACCGACTGAAAAGACGGTAGATGCGTTGATGAAGCTGGATCTAGCCGCCGGCGTTGAGGTGCAAATCTCTCTGGGCTAACCCAGGGGATAACATAACCAGGTAGTGAGCTATCAGTCCTCACTACCCTTTTAAGCAGTTGTTTTGAAAGTTTTGGCGCACTGAATGTTCTGTCTCCCCTGCGGGAGCAAGTTTCGTGCAACGCGTCAGCGGCCAGAGCGGGTTTTAGCCCCTTGCACAACGAGGTCTAAAAATGTCGATTGGATTGGTCGGTCGAAAGAGCGGGATGACCCGCGTTTTCACTGAAGAGGGCAATTCTGTTCCCGTCACTGTGGTGGAGGTACAGCCTAACCGCGTGACACAGGTAAAAACTCCTGAGACGGACGGATACAGTGCGATTCAGGTAACGATGGGTTCCCGTCGCGCGTCACGGGTCAGCAAGGCGTTGGCTGGTCACTATGCCAAGGCCAACACAGAGGCTGGCGAAGGATTGTGGGAGTTTCGCACAGAGGATCTGGCCGAAATTGAAGTTGGTGGCGAGATCAAAGTCGATCTCTTTGAAGCCGGTCAGAAGGTCGATGTGACTGGGACTTCAAAAGGCAAAGGTTTTCAGGGCGGCGTGAAGCGACATAACTTCCGTATGCAGGACGCCACCCATGGCAATTCGATCTCGCACCGGGCTCCCGGCTCCATCGGTCAGTGCCAGACGCCAGGCCGAGTTTTCAAGGGTAAGAAGATGGCTGGTCAGATGGGATCCGAGCGCAAGACCACTCAGAGCCTCGAAGTGATTAGGGTCGATGCAAAGAACAACTTGCTGCTCATCAAGGGCGCTGTACCGGGAGCCACCGGGGCCAGCGTAATTGTTCGTCCAACAATCAAGGTTAAGAGGTAAGTAAGTCATGGAACTAGCACTTGCCCTGCCTGGCAAAGAGACGGGCGATAAGATTTCATTATCTGACGAGACTTTTGGTCGCGAGTATAACGAGCCACTCGTACATCAATCCGTGGTGACTTATTTGGCCGGGGCACGTCAGGGCACTGTTAAGCAAAAGACCCGTTCGGAAGTGCGAGGCGGCGGGCGCAAACCTTGGCGCCAAAAGGGCACCGGCCGGGCGCGCTCCGGCACTATCCGCAGCCCCATCTGGCGCTCCGGAGGGGTTACCTTCGCTGCCAGACCGCAAGATTTCAGTAAGAAGCTGAACAAAAAGATGTACCGCGGAGCCATGCAATGCATCCTCTCCGAGCTTATCCGACAAGAGCGACTGATTGTCGTAAATGAATTCGCAGTCGAATCCCACAAAACAAAAGACTTGGTCACCAAGCTAAAGGACTTCGACCTAGATAACGTCCTGATCGTCTCCGATCAAATTGAAGAGAACCTCTACCTAGCGGCGCGCAACCTGCACAAGGTTGATGTGTTGGACGTGTCTGGTCTGGACCCAGTGAGCCTGATTGGCTTCGAGAAAGTGCTTATTACCGTGTCTGCTCTTAAGAAGGCCGAGGAGATGCTGTCATGAATCCAGAGCGTATGTATCAAGTCATTCTGGGGCCTCATGTTTCTGAAAAATCAGCAATGATGACTGAGGAAAACAATCAGTACGTGTTCAAGGTTGCGATTGATGCTTCCAAGCCGGAGATAAAAGAAGCAGTAGAAGCGGTCTTTAAGGTGGTGGTTTCAGATCTTCAGGTGTTGAACGTGAAGGGCAAGACCAAGCGGTCTGCTCGCGGCAGAATCCGTCGCAAGAGTGACTGGAAAAAAGCCTATGTGCGTCTCGAAGCCGGTCATGAGATCGACTTCGCGGATGTCGGTTGATCAGGAGAGTAGAGGGTTAAGTCATGCCAGTAGTCAAATGTAAACCGACATCACCAGGGCGCCGCTTCGTGGTAAAGGTAGTGAACCCCGATCTGCACAAGGGCGAACCTTTTGCTCCGCTCACTGAAGCCAAGTCAAAGTCTGGTGGGCGCAATAACAAAGGCCGCATCACTCGCCGTCATCAGGGGGGCGGTCATAAGCAGAAGTATCGTGTTATCGACTTCCGTCGCAAGAAAGATGCTGTTGAGGCGAAGGTGGAGCGTCTGGAATACGATCCGAATCGTTCCGCCAATATCGCTCTGCTGCTGTATGCAGATGGTGAGCGACGCTACATCATTGCACCTGCTAAAGTCAGTGTGGGCGACGTAGTGGTCTCTGGTGAGGATGCGCCGATCAAGGTCGGCAATACTCTGCCTTTGCGCAATATTCCTTTGGGTAGCACAGTACACTGTGTTGAGATGAAGCCTGGTAAGGGAGCGCAAATCGCGCGAAGCGCGGGCACTTCACTGCAGCTCGTGGCTCGTGAAGGCGACTATGCCACGTTGCGTCTACGTTCAGGTGAAATGCGCAAGGTGCTGAGCGATTGCCGGGCAACGCTCGGTGAAGTATCTAATTCCGAGCACGCGCTGCGTTCGCTCGGCAAGGCCGGTGCGAAGCGCTGGCGCGGTGTTCGTCCCACCGTCCGCGGTGTGGCCATGAATCCGGTTGATCATCCGCATGGTGGTGGTGAAGGGCGTACTTCGGGTGGTCGTCACCCGGTGTCTCCATGGGGTACTCCTACCAAGGGTTATAAGACCCGAACTAATAAGCGAACCGACGATATGATCGTACGTCGCAGGAATTCAGCCCGTAAAGGCAAGTGATAGAGGATTAGACTCGTGCCACGTTCACTGAAAAAAGGTCCGTTCATTGATATTCACCTGATGAAGAAAGTTCAGACCGCAGCTGATAACAACGACAAACGTCCAATCAAGACATGGTCGCGACGTTCCATGATCTCGCCAGAAATGATCGGCCTCACGATTGCTGTTCATAATGGTCGCCAGCACGTCCCGGTTTTCGTCAGCGAGGATATGGTGGGCCACAAACTCGGCGAGTTTGCGCTTACCCGAACGTATAAGGGCCATGTTGCCGACAAGAAGGCGCGCTAGGAGATTCAGATGCAAGTTTCGGCAAGACTAAAAGGCGCCAGGCTGTCAGCTCAGAAGGTTCGTCTGGTAGCTGATCAGATACGCGGTAAGGGCGTCGAAGAAGCGCTTGAGATGCTGACTTACAGTACCAAGAAGGGAGCTGCAGTCATCAAGAAGGTTTTGGATTCTGCGATCGCCAACGCTGAGCATAACGAGGGCGCTGACGTGGACGAATTGAAAGTTTCGACCATCTGTGTGGACGAGGGTATGACCATGAAGCGCATCATGCCACGGGCGAAAGGGCGCGCTGACCGTATACTCAAGCGTTCCTGCCATATCACAATTACAGTCGCTGACAGCTAGGAGATTTGGATGGGTCAGAAAGTACATCCCACGGGTATTCGCCTCGGCATTGTTAAGAAGCATACCTCTACATGGTTTGCAGAAGGGCAGGAATACGCAGATAACCTGCTAGTTGATTTGCAGGTCAGAGAATTTGTTAAGAAACGGTTGGCGAACGCCTCGGTCTCCCGCGTCGATATCGAGCGGCCTGCACAGACCGCGAAGATAACAATTTACACGGCACGGCCTGGCATCGTCATCGGGAAAAAGGGCGAAGACGTTGAAGCCTTACGCGGGGTTCTTTCAGGCAAGATGGGCGTTCCCGTGCAAATCAACATTGAGGAAATACGCAAGCCTGACCTGGACGCGCAATTGGTCGCAGACAGCGTGGCTCAACAGCTGGAGCGACGCGTCATGTTTCGTCGCGCCATGAAGCGTGCCGTGCAAAACGCTATGCGCCAGGGAGCTGAGGGCATTAAGGTGCAGGTCGGTGGTCGACTGGGTGGAGCTGAGATCGCGCGTAGCGAGTGGTATCGGGAAGGTCGCGTGCCTTTGCACACCTTGCGAGCCGACATTGATTACGCAACGTCGGAAGCCAGTACCACGTACGGCATTATCGGTGTGAAGGTATGGATCTTCAAAGGTGAGGTCCTTGATCTGGACGAAGCTATCGTGCCCAAGCAGCAGGCGTCGTCCGGCAACTAGGGTAGTTGGTGTTAGAGGATTAGAGAAGTGTTACAACCCAAACGCACGAAATATCGCAAGATGATGAAGGGTCGAAACCGCGGCCTATCGCATCGTGGGAGCAAGGTCGATTTTGGCGAGTTCGGCCTTAAGGCGGTATCCCGCGGTCGGCTGACTGCCCGCCAGATTGAGGCTGCTCGTCGCGCAATGACGCGTAAAGTAAAGCGTGGCGCGAAGATCTGGATTCGGGTGTTTCCTGATAAGCCAATCACACAGAAGCCTCTGGAAGTGCGACAGGGTAAGGGCAAGGGCTCGGTTGAATACTGGGTTGCCCAGATTCAGCCTGGCCGCATTATGTTTGAAATTGAGGGCGTTGATGAAGAGCTCGCGCGTGAGGCTTTCGGCCTCGCATCAGCCAAGTTGCCGTTTGATACTAGTTTTGTGAAGCGTACCGTGATGTAAGCAGCATGTATGATTGGCTAAAAACGAGAATTGTGAAGGCAGAGTGATGAAAGCGAATGAGTTAAGAGACAAATCTGTAGAGGAGCTTCAGGCGCAGTTGCGGGATTTGTACAAAGATCAGTTCAACAATCGCATGCAGAGTGCGACAGGTCAGCTCGGTCAGGTTCATCTGTTGAAGGCGGTTAGACGAGATATCGCCCGAGTGAAGACGATCATCGCTGAAAAGCAAAAGCAGGCGTAAGGAATTCAAGTCATTTTGCGCGCTCTGATGGCGCACAAACGGAAAGAGCGAAACGAGTTATGGCGGAAACTGAGATGCAAAGCGGCCCGGAGGCTGCGGATAAAAAAGCACGCACTGCTGCTGGTCGGGTGGTCAGCAACAAGATGGACAAGTCCATTGTCGTGCTTATCGAACGCCGTGTGAAGCATCCTGTGTATGGCAAGATCATCAAGAGATCAACCAAAATTCATGCCCATGATGCCAAGAACGACTGTGGTATTGGTGACGCAGTAACAATTAAGGAAGTTCGCCCAATTTCCAAAACCAAGTCATGGACACTTGTGTCAATCGATGAGCGGGCAACGCAAATATAGGCCAAACTTTTGGGCTTCACAGGACATGCCGGGAAAGGCAGATAAAGAAGAAATTTAAAGTCGGCACTCATTGTAGAGTTGCGTGATGGAGCGAATCGATGATTCAAGTTCAGTCTTACTTAGATGTTGCAGATAACAGCGGCGCGCGCCGTGTTATGTGTATCAAGGTGCTCGGGGGATCTCACCGCCGCTACGCGCGTATTGGTGACATTATCAAAGTCACCGTGAAGGAGGCGATTCCTCGCGGTAAGGTAAAGAAAGGTCAGGTGCTTACTGCGCTCGTCGTGCGGACTAAAAAAGGTGTTCGCCGCGGGGACGGCTCTCTGATCCGGTTCGATGATAATGCTGCCATTCTGCTAAACAATCAGGAATCCCCTATCGGTACCCGCGTTTTTGGTCCGGTTACCCGCGAACTCCGGAATGAAAAATTCATGCGTATTATTTCGCTGGCTCCTGAAGTGCTTTGATAGCCGGCTTAGAGAGAATCTGAGGATGAACAAATTAAAGAAAGATGATGAAGTAATCGTGGTCGCCGGCAAAGACAAGGGTAAGCGTGGAACAATTTCACGGCTGGTCGGTGATGGTCGTGTCATTGTGGCCGGGGTCAACATGGTGAAGCGCCATACCAAGCCAAATCCGAATCTGGGTCAGCCAGGCGGCATCGTGGAGCGCGAAGCGTCTTTGCACATCTCTAACGTGGCGATCTTTAATTCAGAGACCAACAAGGCTGATCGAGTTGGTATCGAAATCCTTGAAGACGGCGCTAAAAAGCGCGTTTATAAGTCAAATGGTCAGGACATAGACTAGGTTACGTATCATGGCTCAGTTGAAAGCGTATTACCAAAAAGAAGTCGTTCCTGCCTTATTACAGCAGTTCAGCTTCGATAACCCAATGCGGGTTCCCAAAATTACCAAGGTCACGCTGAACATGGGTCTTGGCGAAGCGGTCGCGGATAAGAAGATACTTGAGGCCGCGACTGCAGATCTTGAAAAGATAAGCGGCCAGAAAGTTGTGGTGACCAAGGCTCGAAAGAGTATTGCCGGCTTCAAGATCCGTGAAGGCTGGCCAATTGGCTGCAAGGTTACCCTCCGCGGTGTGCGTATGTATGAGTTCCTGGAGCGTCTGGTTGACATCTCTATTCCGCGCATCCGGGATTTTCGCGGGTTGAACCCAAAGGCCTTCGATGGACGGGGCAATTACGCGATGGGTGTTTCCGAGCAGATTATTTTTCCGGAAATAGATTACGATAAAATCGATAAGCTCCGCGGTCTCGACATCACAATCACAACCACCGCTCGAGACGATGAAGAGGGTCGGGCTTTGCTGTCAGCGCTCCGATTCCCGTTCCGCGGAATGAACACACAACAATCCGAAGCTAAAAAAGAAGAAGCACCGGAAGCTGCAGAACCTGCGGCTGATACCGAGGAGTCCTAAGATTATGGCTAAGAAATCTATGATAGCCAGGGAAAACAAGCGCGCTGCCACCGTCGCAAAATACGCGGAAAAACGGGCTGCGTTAAAGGCAATTCTGAATGACGCCGGTGCCAGTGATGATGAGAAGTGGGATGCACAGATCAAGCTTCAGAAGTTGCCCCGAGATGCGAGCCCCGTTCGTCAGCAACGTCGCTGCCGCATGACCGGGCGTCCACATGGCGTTTATCGAAAATTTGGGTTGTGTCGCAACAAGCTGAGAGAAGCGGCTATGCGTGGTGATGTACCGGGTTTAACCAAGGCTAGCTGGTAGCAGGGAAAAAGACAGGAAGAACATTATGAGCATGTCCGATCCAATTGCAGATTTCTTGACTCGTATCCGCAACGCCCAGATGGCGCAGATGTCTGAAGTGAGTTGCCCTTCTTCCAAAATTAAGGTGGCCATAAGCGAAGTTCTTGAAAACGAGGGTTATATTAACGGTTTCGCGGTGCAGGAAGTGGCTGGCAAGCAAGTGCTCAACGTCGGTCTGAAGTATTTTCGCGGCAGGCCGGTTATTGAAGAAATTAAGCGAGTGAGCCGTCCCGGTCTGCGCGATTACAAAGGCGCAGAAGATATACCCAAGAATCGGGCAGGATTAGGTATTGCCATCTTGTCGACGAATAAAGGATTGATGACTGATAAGCAGGCAGCCGCTGCCGGTATTGGTGGTGAGGTGCTTTGCACTGTGTTCTAAGTGGAAGCTTGGATAACTAGGAATAGAGTGACGCAACGATGTCGAGAATAGCAAATGCTCCGATAGAGATTCCTAAGGGAGTGGAAACTACCTTGTCGGATTCTATGATTTCGGTAAAAGGAAGCAAAGGGAACCTGCAGCTTGACCTCCACGATCTGGTGGGAGTTGCCCAGGATGGTGACGCGCTGAAAGTTTCAGCGAAAGACGAATCTCGCCAGGCTGGCGCGCTGGCTGGAACTTTTCGTTCACTCATTAACAACATGGTTGTCGGCGTCAGCGAGGGATTTCAGCGTAGGCTTGAGCTCCATGGTGTCGGCTATCGCGCCAAGGCCCAAGGGAAAACAATCAATCTGACGGTTGGTTATTCACATCCGATCGACTATGCGCTCCCTGAGGGCGTAACCGCAGAGACTCCTTCGCAGACTGAAATCGTGATCTCAGGTTCGGACAAGCAGTTAGTTGGTCAGGTGGCCGCAGAAATTAGAGATCTTCGTCCGCCTGAACCGTACAAGGGCAAGGGTATTCGTTACGCAGATGAGCGCGTGTATCGCAAAGAAGCGAAGAAGAAATAGGGTCAAGGCTATGAACGTCAAAAAAGGTGCGCGCTTACGTCGCGCCAAACGAGCGAGATCCAAAATTAGCAAACTGCGGATGAACCGCCTTTGTGTGTTCCGCTCGCCTCGACATATTTATGCCCAGGTGATATCTCCGGAAGGTGACAAGGTGCTCGCCAGTGCTTCTACCGTCGAGAAAGTAAATCGCACAGGGGCGACGGGGAATGTGGATGCAGCTGGTAAGGTTGGCAAGATGATTGCGGAGCGGGCGAAAGCTATTGGCGTTGAGAGCGTTGCGTTTGACCGGTCTGGCTATGCCTATCACGGTCGTATTAAGGCGCTTGCCGACGCAGCGCGAGAAGGTGGGTTACAGTTCTAAAGAATTTAACTAAAGGTTTTTAATATGGCATTTAAAGACGAGCCCGCAAAAAACGAAGAGGGCCTGCAGGAGAAGCTCATCCAGGTTAACCGCGTGGCAAAGGTGGTCAAAGGCGGTCGTATTTTCGGCTTCACCGCGCTGACAGCGGTTGGTGACGGTAATGGTCGGGTAGGCTTCGGTCGCGGAAAGGCTCGCGAGGTGCCCCTGGCGATTCAGAAGGCTATGGAATCAGCTCGGCGCAATATGATTACCGTGGGTCTCGATGGCCACACGCTTCAGTACCCGATTAAAGCACGACACGGTGCCTCTAAGGTCTATATGCAGCCTGCATCAGAAGGTACGGGTGTTATCGCTGGTGGCGCCATGCGGGCGATCTTGGAATTGGCGGGAGTGCAGAATGTTCTGGCAAAGTGCTACGGATCGACCAATCCAGTTAATGTGGTTTACGCTACTTTCAAGGGCCTCCGGGATATGCGCGCTCCAGAAGATATTGCTGCAAAGCGCGGTAAGACGGTAGAGGAGCTCGTCGGCTGACAGTCGGCGAGGCGAAACACGATCATTGACATAGACAGCGGTAGACGACGATGGCCAAAACTAGAGAGACAGTCAAAGTAACGCTCATTCGAAGCCCAATCGGCTCAATGCCTAAGCATAAGCTGTGCTTGCAAGGCCTGGGCTTGCGCCGTATGCACCAAACTGTTGAAGTGGAAGACACCCCAGCTATCCGCGGCATGATCAACAAGATTAGCTACATGCTTGCCGTAGAATAGGCAAAAAGGAAATCAGGTAATAGCTATGCAACTGAATAATTTGAGTCCTGCAAATGGCAGCACGAAAGCGAAAAAGCGCGTCGGTCGCGGCATCGGTTCTGGCTGGGGGAAAACCTGCGGTACCGGGCATAAAGGACAAAAGTCCAGAAGCGGCGGCACGGTGCGTCCAGGATTTGAAGGCGGACAAATGCCTTTGCAGATGCGTCTGCCTAAGTACGGTTTCTCGTCCCGCGTTGGTCGCATTACTGCGGAGATTCGCAGTGCAGAGCTAAGCAAGGTTGACGGGGAGACTGTCAATCTGGATACCCTGCGGAAGGCGGGTTTGATCAATGCGTCGATCAAGCGCGTCAAAGTGATGTACTCCGGCGAGGTTAAGCGGAAACTGAATGTTGAAGGTATTCGCGTCAGTAAAGGCGCGAAAGTGGCTATTGAAAAAGCCGGCGGCAGTGTGGCCGAGCTTGTCGAGGAGAAGCCCGCCAAGCTGACCAAGAAAGCAGCGCCCGCACCGACGAAATCGGCCGCTGAGTAAACGTGGTCAATCGTCTGAGCAGATAAAGCGAAACTGAAATCAAGTAATTGAGATGGCAAACAAACCAAACATCAATCCAGAAAACATCGGCGCAGGGCTCGGCGAGCTCAAGTCACGCCTGCTGTTTTTGCTGTTCGCGATCTTTGTATACCGCATTGGGACTCATATTCCGGTTCCGGGGATCGACCCCCTGCAGTTACAGGCCTTCTTCAATCAGAACGAGGGAACGTTTGCCGACCTGTTCAACATGTTTTCGGGTGGCGCTCTTGAGCGCATGAGCATTGTTGCGCTGGGCATCATGCCCTACATTTCCGCTTCTATCATCATGCAGTTGCTTACAGCAGTTAGCCCACAGCTCGACCAACTTAAGAAGGAAGGTGAGTCCGGACGAAGGAAGATTACGCAATACACCCGATACGGTGCCCTGATCCTAGCCACCGTACAGGGCACGGGAATGACGGTAGGCTTACTGGCACCGATGGCGTTCAGCCCCGGCATTGCATTCAATCTGACCGCGATTATCTCGTTAGTTACCGGTGCGATGTTTCTGATGTGGCTGGGCGAGCAGATCACGGAGAAAGGCATCGGCAATGGGATTTCCATGCTGATCTTTGCTGGTATCGTTGCTGGCTTTCCTGCCGCGGTTGGGACCTCACTCACTCAGGCTTATGAGGGTCAGATCAGCGGCGTTTTACTTTTGGTAGTTGGGCTCATTGCGGTCGGCGTCGTCGCGTGCATCATCTATGTGGAGCGGGCTCAGCGGCGTATTACCGTGAACTACGCGAAGCGTCAGCAGGGACGGAGAATGTATCAGGCCCAGGCCAGCCATCTGCCACTAAAAATAAATATGGCCGGCGTGATTCCCGCGATTTTTGCCAGCAGTATTCTGTTATTTCCGGCTTCTCTTGGCCAGTGGTTTGGCCAGTCCGAAGGCGCTGAGTGGCTGCAAGACTTGGCGCTGCTGATTGGGCCGGGCCAGCCTCTGTACATCATAATTTTCAGCGCCATGATTATATTCTTCTGCTTTTTTTATACCGCGCTGGTGTTCAATCCGCGTGACGTGGCAGAGAACTTGAAGCGGTCCGGTGCATTTATTCCCGGCATTCGCCCCGGTGAGCAGACAGCAAAGTACATTGATGGCGTTATTACCCGTCTGACGATGTTTGGCGCGGTTTACATCACGCTGGTTTGTTTGTTGCCAAATTTTATGCAGATGCTCGCGAATGTGCCCTTCAACTTGGGCGGGACGGCACTATTGATTTCGGTAGTGGTAACCATGGACTTCTGGTCTCAGGTTCAATCTCACCTGATGTCGCATCAGTATGATTCTCTGATGAAGAAGTCGAAGTTGGGGAACTACGGGCGTAGCGGTATTTAAAGTAGGGATTCAGTATTAGGAACCAAAGCGCGCCGGACGCGCTTGAATGGAGGTCAGTAGTGAAAGTGCGAGCATCAGTAAAGAAAATTTGTCGTAACTGTAAGGTGATCAAACGCAACGGTTCGGTTCGAGTGATTTGTAATGCAGAGCCTCGACACAAGCAGCGTCAGGGTTAAGCAGAAAAAATAGGAACGGAGTAGATCTATGGCACGTATTGCCGGGGTTAACATACCAGACAACAAGCATATCGTGATTTCACTTCGATATGTTTTCGGTATTGGTCCAACTAAAGCGCAGCAAGTCTGTGATGCCACTGGCATTGCACCTGCAACGAAAACGGCGGAATTGAGTCCCGAACAGTTGGATGATGTCCGTGCGGAAGTCGCTAAGCTCTCTACTGAAGGTGATCTGCGCCGAGAGATTTCTATGAATATCAAACGGCTCATGGATCTTGGCTGCAACCGAGGTATCCGTCACCGCCGGAACCTTCCTGTCCGAGGGCAGCGCACAAAGACAAATGCACGTACTCGAAAGGGTCCCCGTAAACCAATACGCAAGTAACACGAACTTTCAGAGTAAGTATAGAGATACTCCAATGAAAATTTGTGGAGTACATGGTAACTAAGATGGCTACAGCTAAATCCGGTAAAAAGAAAGCGCGCTCTACCGTCGTCGACGGCATCGCGTTCATCCATGCTTCTTTCAACAACACGATTATTACGATTACTGATCGTCAGGGAAATGCCCTTTCCTGGGCTACGGCCGGTGGATCCGGTTTCCGTGGCTCACGAAAGTCAACTCCATTCGCCGCGCAGGTCGCTGCTGAGAAAGCGGGAAAGGCGGCGATCGAGTCATATGGTGTAAAGAATCTTGATGTCAAGGTAAACGGACCAGGTCCCGGTCGTGAGTCTGCGGTCAGAGCTCTGAATGGCTGTGGTTTGAAAATTGGCAATATCACAGATGTGACCCCAATTCCCCACAATGGTTGCCGACCGCCCAAGAAACGGCGCGTCTAGACTAGGAGAAATAGTATGGCCCGTTATTTAGGCCCCAAATGTAAACTGGCTCGTAGAGAAGGCACTGACCTCTTTCTGAAGAGCGGTGTGCGTCCGATTGACAGCAAATGCAAGGTTGAAACCATTCCCGGTCAAAACGGTCAACGCCGAGGTCGACTGTCGGATTATGGTGTGCAACTGCGTGAGAAACAGAAGGTTCGGAGAACTTACGGTGTTCTTGAAAAGCAGTTCCGCAGCTACTACAAAGAGGCGGCTCGTCGAAAGGGGGCTACCGGCGAGAACCTGCTGCAGTTGCTAGAATGCCGGTTGGACAACGTCGTCTATCGCATGGGGTTTGGCTCAACTCGCGCCGAAGCACGACAGTTGGTGTCACACAAGTCCATCCTCGTGAATGGTTCAGTCGTCAACGTACCCTCCTATCAGATCAGTGAAGGGGACGTTGTCTCGATTCGCGAGAAGGCAAAAGAGCAGTTACGAATCAAGTCTGCGTTGGAGCTCGCCGCACAGCGAAGCGACATTGACTGGGTATCTGTTGACATGTCCAAGCTCGAAGGTCAATTCACGCGCAAGCCCGATCGCGCGGATCTGCCTTCAGAGATCAATGAAAATCTGATCGTTGAGCTTTATTCCAAGTAGTGTCCAAACACAGAAAGGGTGGATTACATGCAAATTTCTTTATCTGATTTTCTAACACCACAATTGATACAGGTTGAGGAGTTCGACAAATGTCACTCTAAAGTGGTGCTGGAACCCCTTGAGCGAGGCTTTGGCCATACGCTGGGTAATGCACTGCGTCGGATCCTGTTGTCATCAATGCCGGGTTGTGCAGTTGAAGAGGTTGAAATCGACGGTGTCGTGCATGAGTACAGCACAATTGAGGGTGTCCGTGAAGACGTCATTGAAATCCTGCTAAACCTGAAAGGATTGGCAGTTATATTGAACAACCGTGACGAAGCCATTCTGAATCTCAGCAAAAAAGGCGCTGGGGCTGCGACAGCGGGCGACATCGAGTTGGATCATGATGTTGAAATCATCAACCCGGATCATGTTATTGCAAACCTTAACGGTAACGGTGAGCTGAACATGCGTATCCTAGTGCGTAAAGGCCGTGGCTACTCGCCGGCTGACAGCCGGGCCAGTGGCGAAGAAGAAACTCGGTCAGTCGGTAAACTGTTGCTTGATGCCTCCTACAGCCCTGTTGTTCGTATCTCTTACTCGGTTGAAAATGCCCGAGTGGAACAGCGTACGGACCTTGATAAGCTGATTATCAATCTTGAAACTAACGGCACTATCGATCCTGAAGAGGCCATACGTCGCGCCGCGACCATTTTACAGCACCAGTTGAGCGTGTTTGTTGATTTGCAAAGCGAGATCATCGCTGAGCCTGAGGAGCGTGAAGACGAGATAGATCCCATACTGCTTCGGCCTGTTGATGATCTCGAGCTTACGGTTCGATCGGCGAACTGCCTTAAGGCAGAGGATATCTACTATATAGGAGACCTGATTCAGCGCACCGAAGTTGAGTTGTTGAAAACGCCGAACCTTGGCAAGAAATCACTGACCGAGATCAAAGATGTTCTGGCTACTCGCGGCTTATCACTCGGCTTGCGTCTGGACAACTGGCCGCCAGCTAGTCTCAAGACGGATGACCGTGCTGCCTGAAGCGAGCGCACACAAGATAAAGGTATAGAATCATGCGACATCGACACAGCGGTCGCCAACTGAATCGCAATAGTCCACACCGAGCTGCCATGTTCAGAAACATGACAGCGTCCTTAGTGGAACACGAAATCATCAGAACAACACTGGCGAAGGCGAAAGAATTGCGTTCTGTGGCAGAGCCATTAATCACCCTAGCGAAGAACGACAGCGTTGCAAACCGGCGTCTGGCATTCAGTAGGACCCGCAACAAAGCGACAGTGGGTAAGCTGTTCGAGGAGCTCGGGCCTCGCTATGCCAGCCGGCCCGGCGGATACATCCGGATTCTTAAATGCGGAGAACGTCCGGGCGACAAAGCGCCGATGGCTTACGTCGAGTTGGTTGACAGGCCGCAGCTTGATGCCGCCGATCATGACTACGATGTAGCAGTTGCTGAAGAGTAGGTACGGCTTACCGCGCTGAGCCGCGAAAAATACGGACTGTGCTTGCCGGCAAAACAAACCCCGATCTTCCTCACGGTATTATGAACACCGAGAGTTGGTCGGGTTTTTTATTGATCAGGATTTGTTATGACTAGCTCTTTTCATCCGCCTATCAGAACCCTAATGGGCCCCGGCCCATCTGATGTGAATCCGCGAATTCTCGAAGCACTGTCGCGGCCGACCATTGGTCATCTTGACCCAGCTTTCATTAGCATGATGGATGAGCTCAAAACTCTGCTGCAGTTTGCTTTCCGTACGACAAACCAGTTGACGATTCCGGTATCCGCACCGGGCTCTGCTGGCATGGAATGCGTGTTTGCCAATCTTGTTGAGCCAGGCGAAAAGCTGATTGTTTGTCAGAACGGAGTCTTCGGCGGCCGTATGAAAGAAAACGTAGAGCGCTGTGGCGGTACTGCAGTCATGGTTACGGATGATTTTGGTGCGCCTGTTGATCCGAAAAAGCTCGAAGAGGCTTTAAAGAGACACCCTGATGCAATGGCAGTGGCCTTTGTCCACAGTGAAACCTCTACCGGTGTACGCAGTGACGCTGAGGTTCTCTGCACACTCGCTCGCGAGTATGACTGCCTAGCGATTGTTGATGCCGTTACTACGCTGGCAGGCATCCCTCTCGAAGTCGATGCTTGGGGCATAGATGCTATTTACTCCGGTACGCAAAAATGTCTTTCCTGTATCCCCGGCTTATCTCCCGTCAGTTTCTCGCCACGCGCCGCGGCGAAGATTACCAATCGCAAAAACAGGGTCCAGAGCTGGTTCCTCGATACTAACCTGATCATGGGGTACTGGTGCACCGATGCGAAACGGTCATATCATCATACTGCTCCGGTAAACTCGCTTTACGCGCTGCATGAATCGCTTGTGATTCTTGAGGAAGAAGGTTTGGAGAATTCCTGGAAACGCCACCAGTTAAATCATCTTGCGCTGGCGGCAGGGCTTGAGAGTCTTGGTTTGGGTTTTGCAGTGGAAGAGGGCAGCCGTTTGCCACAATTAAATGCTGTATCATTTCCTCAACAAATTGACGAGGCCGCAGTTCGGCGCGCGCTGCTGGCCGAGTACGGATTGGAAATCGGTGCCGGCCTAGGAGCTCTAGCCGGGAAAGTTTGGCGGATCGGTCTTATGGGTTACGCCAGTAATCGTAAAAACGTCAATCTCTGCGTTTCTGCCCTCGGAAATGTATTGAACGCACAAGGACACCGTTGCGATGTCAGTCAGGCGATCGCCGAGGTGGAGCGAGTCTACGTTTGAGCAGTCAGCCAGCAGAATCAGTTCCTTGCACTACTGCAAAAAGCGTCGGCTGACTCACTCCTCCTCCAAAAATACCGGAACTATAGCGATCTCATGGTAAATGCCGCCACTCGAAACTATATCGAGCTTTTACTGATGTCTGCGATCTGGGGCTCGTCTTTTCTTTTCCTTCGAATAGCAGCGCCTGAATTTGGTCCGTTTCTGCTGATACAAATGCGTGTGCTAACTGCGGTAATCGTCATGCTGCCGATTTGCGTGATGTTTGGTAAGTTGGGTGAACTGGTCGCTAACTGGCGTGTAATATTCCTGGTCAGCCTTATGAACATGGCTGTGCCGTTCTGCTTGTTTGCATATGCCGCCCTTTTTATGGGTTCTGGTTTGTTGTCCATCATGAATGCGACTGTCCCGTTTTTTACTGCCCTTATAGGGTTTGCAGTTTTTGGCCAGCGGCTCTCTTCATTGTCTCTGTTTGGCATGGCAGTGGGTTTCAGCGGAGTAATTGTCTTGGTGTTCGACCCCGATGCGATAGATCTTGCAGAGGGCGGGCTGCTGGCAGTTTCCGCGGCGTTGAGCGCCTGCTTTCTTTACGGGATGGCTCTGAATCTCGTTTCGAGAAGGCTGACTGCGGTCTCCGGGTTGGCAATTACTACAGGCAGTTTGCTGTTTGCCTCTGTGCTGTTGGTGCCATTTTCGACGCAGTCACTGCCAGATAAGATGCCTGACATCTCTGCCTGGGCTGCGGTCGCGGCACTGGGCATTGGGTGTACGGGACTGGCTTATCTCATGTTCTACAGACTTATTGCCAGGATTGGTTCTGATCAGACGATTATGACCGCCTATCTGATCCCGCTTTTCAGCCTATTGTGGGGCTCTCTGTTCCTCTCGGAGAGCATCACTGTATTCACGGTGCTAGGTTGCTTGCTGGTCCTACTGGGTGTCGGGATGACCACTGGCAAACTTTCCGGGCTGGTTAGACGGGTCTTATCGTAACGTCAAGGTGGGCTTCGGAAGCGCAATCCGTAATCTCGAAGGCATCTCCAGGCTTGGAACTCAGGTATGAAGACTCACAATCAGGATGGTCTCGAGAGAAATCTGGTGGGCTTTTTGTGGACCTCATCCAGAAACGTACGCTGTAAGCAGGCCGCGGCGCCGGCTCGACGGTAAGCCTGTGGAAATTGTGCGGACCTCAGTCTAAAGACAGACCGCCGAAACGTAGAACGACTGGATTGAGACGTGTTAGTGTCTTGCAGCGTTTCTCAATCCCTAAAAGTAAGCCAAAAAAAACCGACCACCCAGCAGGCGGTCGGTTTGTTCGGGTTAGTACGTGCCTAGTGGCCGCTGCTGCCCGGCGCGGCAGCAGGTAGTGCCATAGCGGTCAGCTTTGAGCCGGTCTGAAGCATGATGTACTGGTGCCCATCGTGCATCCAAGTGCTCATACCGTAGCGGC
>JASMER010000199.1 GCA_030752195.1 Gammaproteobacteria bacterium | reverse complement strand
CTGCATGATGTCTCCATTCCTGCGAATGAGTACGTGTGCCGACACACGTAAGCCCTCCAGTCCCCGGAAATAAGGGTGGGCAGAACAATTAAGCGTATTACAGAAAAGCCGTATGATCGAATCTCCACCAAACTCTCCTGGTGGCAGGCTGATGTTATGGATGACCAGCAAATTGATTCGGCCATCTGCTGGCCTGGCACTTTGATTCGGGGACTCGATGAAGTTCGCGCTGACTAACCTGTGTAGTTCGATAGACATTTTTGGCATTATTCTTATACGTACCGCTTCAGTCTATCATAGCCCGTGCCGGCCACCGACCTGCCTCTATTCAACATCCGGCTCTGAAATGCCGCAGATAGATTTCTTCTCTTCAAGCAACCACTCGGCGACGAATTATTCCCAGCCTTCTGCGGCTTTGAAATCATTTTCCCTTGGGTGATAATTTGATGATGAGTCGATCAACACAGCATCCTGAAAGAAAGCTAGGACAAGGGATGCTTGTCATCTGCTTTGCGCTGGCACTAACTGCGCTAACGGTCTTCTTCGACAACTGGATTGCGGACCAGAACAACCCGAATACCGACCCGGAGAGCGTTAAGCTGGCAGATGGCTCATTACAAGTCGTGCTGCTCCGAAACCGGCAGGGTCATTATGTGTCAACAGGCACTATCAACGGCAAACCCGTCACCTTCTTGTTAGACACCGGCGCAACCGATGTGGCAGTGCCAGCGGGCATTGCCAAAAAACTTGACCTAAAACATGGCGCCCGAGCTCAGGTGATCACTGCCGCCGGTGTGGTGCCTGTGTTTTCTACCACGATCAACCAGTTAACTCTCGGCCATATTTTACTCGACAGCGTGTCTGCAAGCATCACACCAAGCATGGGGGGAGAGACGATCCTATTGGGTATGAGCGCACTGAAACAGATCGAGTTTACCCAGCGCGGGGATACCCTGACCTTGAGACAACGCGGGAGTAAGAAACAATGAAGAGACCATCATGCCCGAACAAGCTTCCCGATGATATTGCCGAGACAGTCCGTCGCGCTTTGGCTGAAGACCTTGGAGGCGGCGACATCACCGCGGCATTGATTTCTGAGCATAAACACGCGCAGGGTTATATTGTCAGTAAAGATACCGGGCGTATTTGCGGTATACCGTGGGCGCTCGAAGTCTTCCGCCAGCTAAATAACGATGTCTGTCTTGACTGGCGTGTAGAAGAAGGTGATCCGATCGAACCAGGCCAAAAGCTCTGCGACCTTCGCGGTCCCGCGAAAGCGCTGATGAGCGGTGAGCGAACGGCCTTGAATTTTCTGCAGACCCTTTCGGCAACAACCACTCAGACTGCCAACTTCGCGAAGCTTATTCAACACACTTCGGCTACCTTACTTGATACTCGGAAAACCCTGCCCGGACTGCGAACAGCACAGAAATACGCTGTGGCAGTGGGCGGCGGCAAGAACCACAGGATGGGACTTTTCGATGCCTATCTGATCAAAGAAAATCACATCGTGAGTTGCGGCGGCATTGCCGCTGCGATCACAAAGGCACGAGCAATCAGTCCCGGCAAAACAGTGCAGATCGAAGTCCAAAATCTCGACGAAATGGAAGCTGCTCTAACCGCTCATGCCGACGTCATCATGCTGGACAACTTCTCGATTAGTGAGTTGGAGCAGGCGGTATCGCAGAATGAGAGCCGCGCCAAACTTGAAGCGTCCGGCGGAATCGAAGACGGCCAACTGGTCAAAATTGCAGAAACTGGCGTAGACTATATATCAGTAGGGGCACTGACCAAGCACTGTCGGGCACTAGACTTGTCCCTGCTAATCGATTGCTGAGTACACCCTCGCCAGAGGTTTTAATCAGCAACGGGCGACCCCGGTTTCTGCTTCAACGCTTTGGGAGTAACCATGAAAAAAAGACAGCTTATGCAGGTAACGGCTTTCTTAAGTTGTTTCGTCATCGAACCGAGCACACAAGCGCATCCAGGTAGCCTTGACCTCAATGGTGGCCATTATTTTGGCCCATCCTACCATTGCCACATGACAGGCTGCTCAATCCCGGACACCTTCGATCCAATGCGCCGAAGAAGAGATGGCGTCATGACGAATTATCGAGACCGCGAGAGATTCTTCAATGAAGATGACTGGCCGTTCGAGGAAGACTTTGATCAAGACTGCCAGTCAACGCGCCAAGAGATGCTGATTCTCACCAGCAAGACCGAAGTCAGATATACCAACCCAAGAAATTGCGTCGTTCGCACCGGAGAGTGGCTCGACGAATACACAGGGAAAACCTTTACCGTGGCCGTCCAGATCGATATTGACCACGTCATACCCCGAATGTACGCGCATACCCACGGCGGCGACCAATGGATGCCTGACAAGAAGATCCAGTTTTCAAACGACCCCCTGAACCTCATGCTGGTCGAGAAGCAAGAAATTCGCCGCAAGCGGGACAGAGGCCCCAGCCGCTACATGCCCAGGGACGAATTTCAATGCGAATATGCTCAGCTGTGGGAAGTGATTGCCGAGAGGTACGACATTCAGCTGGAATCCAGTGACCGTAATGAAATCAAACGGGTTCTGGAGGCATGCCCCGCAGACGCCCTCAATTCCAGCCTGACCACTCAGTAATTACGATGGTCCCGTTCCAGCAGGCGCAAACAGGCCAGTTGACTTACGCCTCAGGTATCTCAAGAGGTCAAGCGAAATCTAACGCGGGTTGTGGCAACTCAACCTTCAAGGCGCAAGAATCTTGATAGCGTCCATTCCATTGTCGGGGTCGAGAGTCGCGTCACCCGGCGGAAATCCGTTCTCAGACAGAATATATGCAATCACGTCGGTATATTCTTCAAACATCAGCGAACCCGGATTGTCTGCCGGCATCGTTCCCATGATGTTTTCCCAAAGATACAGCAGCGGCTGATTGTTCCAAGAGCGCAACGTATCACGATAGAAACGCATGTTGTGACAGGTTTTACATTGTGAGTCATACACCGTCTGCCCCGAAGCGACTTGCGCTGCGGTAAAAACACCGTCACTGACCGTCTTGTCCTGACTCTGGCCGGGCTGAGCCAGCATCAAACCTACCAAAATAGTTAGGCTAGCCATCGCGGTTGCCGATTTTTTCATTACCTTCCTCCAAATTCCGAGGCCGGTCAGCCTCGAATACTGCATTGCTTGAAAACATCAAGATTAACAAAAATAGCGATAATCGGTATCGAAACGATATACTACACACGTCGTCAATTCAAGCACAGAGGCACTTTGTCCCAGATAGAACGCGGCGTCTATAACAATTTAGTAAGACAATTCCTGCTTTAACAATAGAAAGGTCACCAAGAGCCTAACCTGAATTGCACCGAGTCC
>JASMER010000198.1 GCA_030752195.1 Gammaproteobacteria bacterium | reverse complement strand
AAATGCCCGTTTGACCTGACTATTGTATTTGCCTCCCCCACAGTGACAGACGATACCCCGGCCCGGGCACAGGGCTCGAATAGCTTCTGCCAGGCGCAGAGCCTGCGAGGACAGCCCTTCACTGGCCGTCAACACGCAAACATCAACCGGCCGCCGATAGGATTCCGGAACGCGTTCCAGCGTTTTAAGCATCAGGATCAAACGCTCAACGCCCATGGCAAAGCCTGCCGCCACGGTAGGTCTGCCTCCCAGCTGCGCAACCAGTCCGTCGTAGCGCCCCCCGCCGCAAATAGCACTCTGCGCACCGAGCTGATCAGTAGTCCATTCGAAAACACAGTTATTGTAATAATCCAGCCCTCGCACCAGTTTAGGATTGATCGCAAATTCGATGCCGAGTGACTGAAGAAGCTGCAGTAGTGCCTCAAAATGCTCACAGCTTTCCTGACTGACGAAGTCTGCCAGAGCCGGCGCATCTGCGAGCACCGACTGCACAGCCGCATTCTTGCTGTCCAGCACGCGCATCGGATTACTGTGCATGCGTCGTCGCGCATCGTCGTCAAGCTCGCTGGCATGAGCTTCTAAAAACTCAGTCAGCGCCTTACCGTAGGCACTGCGATCACCAGCGCCGCCAATGTTGTTCAACTCCAGGCTGACGAACTCGGCAAGGCGCAGCTCATGCCAGAGCGTGGCCGAGATCTGAATGAGTTCAGCATCGATGTCCGGACCAGGCATACCGAATGCTTCCACGCCGAACTGATGGAACTGTCGATATCTTCCTTTTTGCGGCCGCTCATGCCGGAACATCGGGCCCTGATACCAGAGCCGCTGCTGCTGGTTATACAACAGACCATGTTGATCCGCGGCACGGACGCAACCTGCTGTGCCTTCTGGTCTGAGGCTGAGATTGTCTCCGTTGCGATCGTCGAAGCTGTACATCTCTTTTTCGACGATATCAGTCGCTTCACCGATTGAGCGCTTGAACAGTTGAGTCTGTTCAAGAATCGGAAAGCGTACCTCACGATATCCATAGCGTTTGACCACAGCTTGGAATTGCGTTTCCAGAAAGTGCCACGCGGGCGACTCCTCTGGCAGGATGTCATTCATGCCTCTGATGGCTTGTATTCTTGTCTTAGACACGGGCTGTCGGCCTTAATCGGTGGCGATGAGGTCAGCTTGTACTTTTTGTTTGGCAGCTACTTTTTCACGCACCATGCTTTCAAGCTCATCAAGCAACTGTTCGTTCTGAATTTTTTGGTGCGGTTGCCCATCTACATAAGCGAGGTTATTGGGCGTCGCCCCAGTCAATCCGATTTCTGCCACTTTCGCCTCGCCCGGCCCGTTGACGATGCAGCCGATTACCGCAACGTCGATGGGCGTAATAATGTCTTCCAGTCTTCGTTCGAGCTCGTTGACCACCCCGATTACATCAAAATTCTGTCGCGAACAACTTGGGCAGGCCACCAGGTTAACTCCTTTGTGTCGAAGTCCGAGACTCTTGAGAATGTCGAAACCCACCTTAACTTCCTCAACAGGATCTGCGGCGAGCGAAACCCGGATCGTGTCGCCGATACCTTCCATCAGCAGCGCGCCCAGACCAACAGCCGACTTCACGGTGCCCGACCTTTGCCCGCCTGCTTCGGTGATGCCAAGATGAAAGGGATTATCAATCTGACCCGCCAGAGCGCGATAAGCTGCAAGGGTCATATAGACCTCAGAAGCTTTGAGACTAATTTTAAAATTCTGGAAATTCAGCTTATCGAGAATGTCTAGCTGAGTCAGTGCCGACTCGACCATGGCTTCGGCTGTTGGCTCTTTATATTTGCGCAGCAGAGATTTGCCAAGCGAACCAGCATTGACCCCGATGCGCAGCGGCACTCCCTTATCTTTCGCACTGTCAATGACTGCTCTAATTCGCTCTTCGCTGCCGATGTTACCCGGGTTAATCCGCAAGCAGTCCACACCGTCTTCCAAGACGCTCAGTGCAATCCGATAGTCAAAATGGATATCTGCCACCAGAGGCACGTCGACTTGCGAACGGATTTGCTTGAATGCTGCTGCGGCATCGTGACTAGGGACAGAGACCCGGACGATATCGACACCCGCTGCCTGCATTCGGCTGATCTGCGCAAGCGTGGCGTCGACTTCGGTGGTTTCCGTATTTGTCATCGTCTGTACGGAAATAGGCGCATCACCGCCAACCGGAACATTTCCGACCATGATCTGTCTGGATTGTCGGCGAGCAGGCGCTTGTGCGTGTCTCATAATATTCAGAGGCCTACAGTGAGTTGCACAGAATTGTCGATACGAGTTTCTTGCGAGAGATCAATGTCATCACCGTTTATAGAGAGCCGGATCCGAGGCGCATCTCCGAGGAATACATCGAACGGCGCCACGCCTTTGATTTCCAGCACGTCGCCAGCCACCCTCAGATCGCGATATCTGTCGCCGTGACCACTGTCTCTGACTTCAATCCAGCTCGTTCCGCTGAAACTCAGCTTGAGTGTATCTTGACCTTCACCCTCCACCACAGTCGCCGGCCCAGAGGAAGCTCCTCCGCTAGCGTTTCCTTCATCGGTCTCCGCTCGATTAATCGATCCGGACCCCGCCCGGCCATCGACCGTTGCCTGTTGCGGGCTAGCCAACGGCAAAGACTGAGTTTCTCTCACCGCGGTCGCTGCACGCCTAGACGCAGAGCCGATACCTGCCGGCATGGGAGTTACCGGTTGCTCTGAGTTGGCAGACTCTGGCAACTCGCTGAGAACTGGTATAACTGAACCTCGCGGTGTGTCGGCTTCCTCACCACTCCAAGCCCACAGCCCCAAGAAGAGAGTGATAAAAACCGTAGCCGATGCAGCCATCACCCACAGCGATTTGCTAACGCACCGTGCTTTTTTTACATTTCTGGAGGTGCCCACAATCGCGGCCGGACTGGCAGGGCTAAGACCTTCATAGGCAGCCATCACCGCCGTTTCGTCAAGCGCCAGAATCTCGGCATAGCGCTTAATGTAGCCCTTGGCGAAAACGGTTCCCGGTAGTTTGTCATGCTCATCATGTTCTATCGCATTCACATAATGCATGGTGATGTGGAGCGTTTCCGCAACTTCGCGCTGCGTCAGGTTATGCTGCAACCGGGCAGCACTGAGCATCTGGCCTGGCGAAAGCAAGCTGATTTCTTTAGCTGCGCTGCCGGCAAGCGACTCTTCTGGGGCAGTTTCTGATGACGCTTCAGTTGGCATCGGTCATTCTCTGCTTTAGCTCCGCGTACTCCGGAGAGTCCTGGTAGAGGTTTTTGGGTATACGAGTAAATTCATCAACCAGTTTCTGATTGTTGAATCGGCTTTCAATGGTAATACCTTAGCAAAGCCCTTGAGGTATG
>JASMER010000197.1 GCA_030752195.1 Gammaproteobacteria bacterium | reverse complement strand
GGCTCAGCAAACCCGTGAAGTCATCCGGCAATCGGGCTTTCCACCGGTATTCCAACTTGGTGGCGGGATGTAAGAGTTTCAGTTCAGACGCATGCAAAGCCTGGCGTTTAAATGTCTCTAGCGCACTTGAAAGCCCATCCCCGCAATTTGGCGGCAGCCGAAAACGACCTCCATAGAGCGGATCACCCACAATTGGGTAATTTAAATGTGCCATATGGACCCTTATCTGATGAGTACGGCCGGTTTCCAAGTTTACACGAATATGGGTATGAGCAGCATAACGCTGAACCACTCGATAATGGGTGATGGCTTCCTGACCATCGGTGGAAACTGCGCGTTTAATACGATGCACTGGATGACGAGCCAGAGGCACTGAGACGGTTCCTCCTGCGGTCATGACTCCCTGAACCACCGCCTCATACTGCCTGGAAACCGATCTAGACTGGAGCTGTTTAACCAAGGCATGATGGCTCTTCAGATTTTTCGCCACAACCATCAAACCGGTCGTATCTTTATCAAGTCGATGAACAATCCCTGCGCGGGGGAGAGATTCTAGGGCGGGACAGTGATGTAGCAGGCCATTAACCAAAGTTCCCTGACGGTGACCCGCTGCCGGATGGACGACAAGTTCGGCCTGCTTATCGAGGACGAGCAGCTCTTCGTCTTCGTAGACGATGCTGAGCGGCATTTCCTCGGCGGCCCAGTTCTCAGCCGATTGAAGCGTTGCATCGAGAACCAACCACGAGCCTGCAAGCGCCGACTCTCTCGGTTTACAGCGCTTACCATTCACAGTCAGTTCCCCTGTTTTCATCCAGGACTGCAGCCTCGCTCGTGAATAGTCAGGAAATAAGCGCGCGGCCACCTGGTCTATACGGTGGCCCGCCTGATCTTCAGTCACCTGAGCTGACATCGAGATCGATTTTCTTCCATCTTCCGACACAATCATCTACGCATGATACTCCAAGCTTTCACAACACTCATCTGGCACGAATCACCGCCCAGCTCACCACCCCTGATAGTGGGTTTCAAGCTCACCGTATGGTTAAATAGATGCAAAAGGCTACCCTCGACGAGACTACCCCTACTAATGACAAGGCCAGCTTCTATCAGGTATCTGCATGTTGCCATCTTTTTGCTGCTCCTCGGCGGATGCGGGCTATTCGACCGGGATGAAGCCGACGAATTCTCTGGCCTGACCACGGAGGAGCAGTTCTACCGAAGGGCACTGGAACAACTGGAAAGCCGGAACTATTCGGGTGCAATTTCTACCTACCAGGCCCTCGAGTCGCGGTTTCCTTTTGGCCGCTTCGCAGCTCAAGCGCAGATTGAGATTGTTTATGCCTATTTTAGCAACGGTGACGAGGAGGCAGCCCGTGCAGCGGCTGATCGCTTTATCAGACTGCATCCTGAAAATGAGAACATCGACTACGCCTACTATATGAAAGGGCTGGCATCCTTCAACGATCGCAGCGGCATTCTGAGTCGCCTGATTCCTGTGGATTACACCAAGCGCGATCCTGGACTGGCTCAGGAATCGTTCAATGACTTTGCTCAATTGCTAGCGCTGTATCCAGACAGCGCCTATGCTGCGGATGCTCGAGCCAGGATGGTATATCTCCGGAACAATTTAGCGGCCTACGAGATTCACGTTGCCAACTACTATCTGGATCGTCGGGCTTATATCGCGGCGTTGCGCCGAGGCCAGTATGTCGTTGAAAACTTTCAGGGCACACCCGCTGTGTCGGATGGCGTGGCAATCATGGTGGAGTCCTACCTCAGACTGGGGCTGAATGAACTCGCAGACACATCTCTGGCACTTCTGAAAGAGAACTATCCAGACCACGTCTCTATTGATACCGACGGTGATTTTCGGGTCAGGACGGAAATTACCGACCCTTCCTTGCTCTACACGGTAAGTTTCGGGCTGCTCGGGGATAATCGAGGGGATCCTCCGCTCGCTCCCACTCAGCGACCCGGGACGTCGGGCAGCCAACAGATAATAAATTCCCAAAGAAATCAGTCATCAAGCGGGCGGTCACTTTTAAGCATCCTCACTTTCGGACTCCTTGACTAAAACTACAGCAACTTTTTACACCGAACATGAATCATGAGCCGGCCATAGAATATTCGACTCACCATTTTTATTCTCGATCTGCGGATACGAAAAAGAAATATCCGGCACCGACTTAAAAATTCGTCAAAGCCACAGTGTCTCGGGTTTGGGGGGAGGGTGCTGTTGCCATCAGATCAATCACAACCGATCATTCCAAAGTAGTTCACGCGGCAACTTTTGATGGTGACTACTCACCAAGCGACCAGCCATTGGTGATCGGGTAGCGTCTGTCGCGGCCGAATCCACGCTGAGTAAGCCTCACTCCGATTGGCCCTTGACGTCGCTTGTACTCGTTCAGATCAACCAGCCGCAACACTCGCTTAACATCCGCTTCCAAGAATCCTTTCTCAAGAATCGATTCAAAGCTCATGTCATGCTCAACATACATCTCCAGAATATCATCCAGTGTGTCGTAGTCTGGCAGTGAATCTTGGTCCAACTGACCAGGTGCAAGCTCAGCGGACGGCGGTCTCTGGATCACTTCTAGGGGAATCACTTCTGAACCGGTTTGCAGTTCATTTCTGTACCGAGCAAGTCTATAGACCAATGTTTTTGATACATCTCTTAAGGCGTCAAAGCCACCTGCCATATCCCCATACAGAGTAGAATATCCGACGGCAATTTCGCTCTTATTACCTGTCGTTAATACCAGCAAGCCTTTTTTGTTCGAAATAGCCATCAGAACAACACCGCGCACTCGTGATTGAATATTTTGCTCTGTAACATCCTTCTCCAGGCCCTGAAATTCATATTTCAGCGCATCGAGAAAACTCGCGTAAATTTCATTAATGGCGATAATTTGATAGCTGACACCGAGGGTGTTGGCCTGAAGCTCAGCACAATCTAGGCTCAATTGTGAGGTGTAGGCGAATGGCATCATAACTGCCTCTACATGCTCAGCACCCAAAGCGTCTACTGCGATAGCCAGGCTCAAAGCCGAGTCAATCCCACCAGAAAGCCCCAAAACCACGCCAGAAAATCGATTCTTAGTGACATAATCTCGCAATCCCAAAACGAGCGCTTCATAAACCTGAGCCTCCAGGCTCAGACTAGACAAAATATCTTGTTTAATGATCCGACATACACCCATTGAGTCTATCTTGACCTGCAGCGGGAATAATCCTTCGACAAACTGGGGTATCTGGCAGCTCAACTGACCCTCGCTGGCCGCCATGGAGCCTCCATCAAACACGAGTTCATCCTGACCGCCCAACAAGTTGACGTACACAACCGGAAAACCTTCTTCTAAGCTGCGCTTGCAAACTAGCGC
>JASMER010000196.1 GCA_030752195.1 Gammaproteobacteria bacterium | reverse complement strand
AATGCAGCCGCTATCCAGGCAGGTAAACCACTGGTATCCGGTGCGGCGATTCGGATGGAGGGGCAGGTGGCTGTTTTTGATTTAAGGAATACTGCCAGCCCATGTTATCAGTGTCTTTATCGGCCGGGAGGAACTGATGACAACACTTGCTCGTCGAATGGTGTCATGGCGCCCGTTGTAGGTGTAATTGGATCACTGCTGGCACTAGAAACGATCAAGGTCCTTGCCAGTTATGGTGAACCGCTGGTCGGCAGGCTGCTTATTTTCGATGGTCTGGCAATGAGCTGGCGCGAGGTGAAGCTGCCGCGGGATGCGGACTGTGCGGCCTGCCGCCACCGACCGGCGTAACAGGTTTTCGCGGTAGCCCGACCGATCTTCCAATTGCTTCTGTACAGTCATCTAGCTATCATTCTCGCGGCCGGCCCCGTGGCCTCATTCATCAGCAGTAATTAAACATGACAGATACATCCGGCGAGCAACAGCTGTCGTTCGACCACTTTGAGCTGCAAAAACCGCTTAGGGAGGCAATCGATAGGCTCGGTTTTGAGTTTTGTACCCCGATACAAGCGCAGAGCCTCGTCCACACACTTGCCGGACATGACGTAACGGGTAAAGCGCAAACAGGAACCGGCAAAACAGCCGCTTTTCTGATTACGATCATAAATGATCTGCTGAGCAATCCCATTGAAGAGAAACGGTATCTGGCCGAACCGAGGGCTCTTGTCGTGGCCCCAACCCGGGAGCTGGCGATACAGATTGCCAGCGATGCCGCCAAGCTAACTGCTTGCTGTGATTTGCATACGGTTACCCTGGTGGGCGGAGAAGACTATCAGAAACAAAATCGGGCGCTGGATGCCAAGCCGGTAGATCTTGTGGTTGCGACTCCCGGGCGACTGCTGGATTTTGTCTCCAATGACAATCTATACCTGGGCCTTATTGAGCTGCTGGTACTGGATGAAGCTGACCGCATGCTCGATATGGGATTTATTCCGCAGGTGCGTCAGATTGTGGCTAGAACGCCAAGAAAAGATTGTCGGCAAACCCTTTTGTTCAGCGCGACCTTTACCACAGAAATCGCCGAGTTGACTACCCGCTGGGCGATGGACCCTATCATGGTTGAAGTCGAGCCGGAAAAGGTGGCTGCAGATGCAGTTGATCAGGTCGTTTATCTGGTGACAACTGCCGCCAAATATAATCTGCTGTACCAGCTTGTCACTCAATCAGAAGTTGAGAAAGTAATGGTTTTCAGTAACCGTCGCGATCAGGTGCGGCGCCTGGCTGACAATCTTTATCGCAACGGCATTGATTGCGGCCTGCTATCCGGTGAGATCGCGCAGAGCAAGCGAATCCGCACGCTGGAGGATTTCAAATCAGGCAAGCTTAGGGTTCTAGTCGCGACTGATGTGGCTGGCAGAGGCTTGCATATCGACGATGTCACACATGTAATTAATTACACCTTACCGGAAGAGCCGGAGGACTATGTCCATCGAATCGGGCGCACCGGTCGGGCCGGTGCGGTGGGAACTTCAATCAGCTTTGCCTGTGAGGAAGACTCATTTCTGCTGCCGGCTATTGAAGAAAAACTAGGCCAAAAGCTGGAGTGCACCCACCCGGGAGAGGGTTTGCTGGAGACGCCGCCCGCCTTCTCAAGACCCTCACGTTTTAAGGAAAAGAGTACCCGACCCAGCCGTGGCGGTGGCGCTCGCCGGCGCTGAGCCGCTAGTTACTGCATCTTCTCTCGCAGCAATTGATTGACCTGGCCAGGATTGGCCTTTCCTTGGGAAAGCTTCATGGCCTGACCTACCAGAAAGCCCAGCACTGCTTCCTTGCCATCTCTAAATTGCTGCACCTGCTCAGGGTTACTGGTGATGACCTCGTCTACCAGTGACTCGATTGCGCCACTGTCGGTAACCTGTTTCAGTCCTCGTGATTCAATGATCTTATCGACTTCAGATTCGTCCTCCAGCATGGCTTCAAACACGGTTTTACCGATCTTGCCAGAAATGGTGCTGTCTTTGATCCTCTTGATCAGCATCGCCAGACGCTCGGCCTGTATTGGCGACTTGGCGAGGTCCCAGTTATTCTTGTTCAGGATAGCCTGCAGATCTCCGGTTACCCAGTTCGCTGCCATTTTCGCGTCGCCACTGCTAAGTGCCACAGTCTCGAAGTATTCTGCCATTTCACGGGTCGCCGTCAGGACTCCAGCATCATAGTCGCTGAGGCCGTATTCGCTGACGAATCGAGCTCTTTTGGCATCGGGCAATTCCGGCAGGGTGGCCCGAATCGCTTCGATATAGGTGTCGTCGATTTCTACTGGCAGCAGGTCTGGCTCAGGAAAGTAGCGATAGTCGTTGGCGAATTCTTTGCTGCGCATGGGCGAACTCGTATCGCGTTCGGCATCATAGCGTCTTGTTTCCTGAATCACGGAACCACCGTCTTCCAGCACATCCTGCTGACGCTGAATCTCTGAATTAATGGCTTTTTCGACAAAGCGAAACGAGTTGATGTTTTTCAGCTCGGTGCGCGTTCCGAGTTCAGTGCCGCCTTTCGGCCTGATCGATACATTCACATCGCAACGCATGGAGCCCTGAGCCATGATTGCATCGGAAATATCCAGATAGCGAACGATGGCATGCAGTTTCTTGAGATAGGCTACAGCCTCTTTGGCATTTCTGATTTCTGGTTCCGACACAATCTCCAGCAGAGGTTCACCCGAGCGATTGAGATCGATGCCTGACATGCCGTGGAAATCTTCATGCAGAGACTTACCGGCGTTCTCTTCGATGTGTGCGCGCGTGACGCCTATCAGCCTTTCGCTGCCGTCTTCAAGTGTTATGGTCAGCGAGCCTTTACCTACTGTCGGGAAGTCGAGCTGGGTGACCTGATAACCTTTGGGCAAATCCGGATAGAAATAGTTTTTCCGATCGAATACTGACCGCTTTCCGATCTCTGCATCAATTGCCAGGCCGAATTTGACGGCCATCCGCAGTGCCTCTTTATTCAGTGCAGGCAGAGTGCCCGGCATAGCCAGATCGAAAATATTGGCTTGGGTGTTCGGTTCAGCGCCGAAGATGGACGCAGTTCCTGAGAACAGCTTGGTGTTGGTGGACAGAGACACGTGCACCTCAAGTCCGATAACGGCTTCCCACTCCATATCAGCGGCCCTCCGTAAAGGCGGTTGCGCGCAGACGATGCCAATCCGTATTCAGCTGGAACTGATGTGCGACATTGAGCAGGCGTGATTCGGCGAAATCGCTGGCGACCAGTTGCATGCCAATGGGCAAGCCGTTCACCAGCCCGACCGGCACGGACATGCCGGGCAATCCTGCCAGATTCACCGCGATTGTATAGATATCCTCAAGATACATGGCGACCGGATCTGTCT
>JASMER010000195.1:1295-3416 GCA_030752195.1 Gammaproteobacteria bacterium | reverse complement strand
ACAATTCCGTGTCTGGGTGGGTCTGGGACGGTAATGACGGTCTGCATTATCAGCTGACGCGCCGCGGAATTACCGAGGTGGGTCGGGTCAACCTGGATGGCGGTCACCGCGTGGTAGCCACTGGCCTTGGCGGCGAGTCGCTCGGCAGGCCATACGCCAGTGGCTCTTTCAGCGTTGAGTCCGATTTGCTTGTTGTCACGCGTGGTTCAGCGACACGACCGGCGGATTTAGTTGCTTTAAGTAACGGCACTGAGATTCAGCTAACGACGCTCAATGAAGACCTGCTGGGCCACAAGGCCCTCGGCCAGGTGCATGAGATCGTCTACGATTCCGAGATCGATGGTGAGGAGATACAGGGCTGGTATCTCACGCCACCGGATTACGATCCTGCTCGCCGCTATCCACTGATCCTGGAGATTCACGGTGGCCCTCATTCGGCCTATGGTCCGCACTTTTCGGCTGAACTGCAGCGCATGGCGGCAGCCGGCTACGTGGTTTTTTTCAATAACCATCGCGGCAGCACCAGCTACGGGGAGCGGTTCGCCCTGCTGTTGCAGAACAAGTATTCCTCGGAATACGATTTTTCGGATCATATCTCCGGGATCGATGCGCTGATCGGCCAGGGCATAGCAGATCCAGACCGTCTTTATATTACCGGTGGGTCGGCGGGCGGTATTGCGGCTGCCTATGCAATCGGGCTGACCGATCGCTTCAAGGCGGCGGTAGTGGCCAAACCGGTGGTAAACTGGGTCTCTAAGGTGCTCACCGCTGATAGCGGTATTGGTCAGATCGCCAATCAGTTTCCCGGTCTTCCCTGGGAGACTATCGACGACTACTGGCGCCGCTCGCCGCTATCTTTGATTCCGAATATGACAACGCCAACCCTGTTGATGACCGGAGAGGCGGATCGCCGAACGCCCATCTCGGAAACGGAGCAAATGTATCAGGCACTCAAAATTCAGGGTACCGAGGTGGTGATGGTGCGCATCCCGGATTCGCCCCATGGCATTGCGGGTCGGCCTTCACGCCTGATTGGCAAAGTAGAAAACATCCTAGCCTGGTTCAGCAGATACCCCTAGCCCGAATTGGCTGAACAAGATGCGGCACACAAAAGCCCGACATTATGATGTTGAATGAAGGCTGATCAAGCTTCCCACTGCTGCGCTGAGGTGGGTTCGGCAAGAGAACGATGATCCGGGCTCCATTCATCTCGCTTGCTCACTCTGATGGTTTAAATGCTAGAAGTACGTTCCCAGAAACCTGGCCGAAGGACCCGTATCCGGATCCGACGAATACCATGCCAGAACCGGCGGCAATTGAGTGACTGTCGATGGAGCCGCCATACCCCTTCACTCCGTTTACCGTCTCAAAATCCACAGCCGTGTCAAACTGGAACAGAGTCTGACCGGAGTCGGTGTCGAACGCGAACAAGCGCCCGTCGAGGCCCGCGGCGATGACAGCGCCATCCACGATCAAAGGTTGTGCGGAAAATCCATAGATACCCTCGCAGCGACGGAGACGGTCGCTGCGTGCTTCGCAATCAGACTTGACCTCATAAAACCAGCTTGGCTCACCGGTGGCTAAAAAGAAGGAAAAGAGACCAGAGCGGCTGTTACTGTTCATACCGCGAGGATCATTTATTGTCATGAAGGCTCGCTCAGGGTTTGTGGTAATGCCCCAGTGGTTCCCACCCAAGGCCGTGCCTTCGCCAACTCGCTGGTTCCAGACCAGAGCGCCTGTGTCTGGATCTAGCGCCCAGAGATCTCCGGACTTCTGACCCGCAACCAGAAGCTCACGGTCCCCTGCGTCAACCAGGACAGCGGGGCCGCCGAAGTCGAAATCTACTGAGTTGGTGTCATCGAGGATTATGCAGTTAGGGCCTCCCGCGCTGCAGCCAAAGTTCCACATGTCGTTGGCGAGCGCCTGGAATACCCAGAGCTCCTCGCCGGTTTCCAGATCAAGGGCAATCACTGCGTCACTGGTGCCGGTGGTAGGGTGGGAGGTGTTCTCCCCCGTCGTCACGTAGATCTGGCTGCGCCGCGTATCAATTGTCGGAGTTGTCCAAATAGGCGCGCCGGACGGGCCCCGCTGCTTCACGCCGGTCGCACTGACCATGCCGGT
>JASMER010000195.1:0-1289 GCA_030752195.1 Gammaproteobacteria bacterium | reverse complement strand
CGTATCAATTGTCGGAGTTGTCCAAATAGGCGCGCCGGACGGGCCCCGCTGCTTCACGCCGGTCGCACTGACCATGCCGGTATAGTCGGCGGCCGGCATGGTGTGGTACTCCCAGATTTTCTCGCCAGTTCTCACGTTTAGTGCAGTGACCGCTCCATGGTTCTCGCAGCACTCATAGTTGGGGTTGCCGCCGGTTATCACGCCAGAGCCGGAAACCGGAACGATGATGCGATCCTCGTGGATGACTGGAGTGCCAGTGAGCATGCCCTGGTTGCCAGAAGCCTGTCCACTGGCTACCCAGTTGACTGCCCCCGAAGCGGCCTTGATTGAGTGAATCATGCCGGCCTGATCGCTGAATACCAGAACCCCTTCGTCATCGACAACGTCGTAGGCCAGAGAAGAGCGTAAGCGTGTGCCTGGTTCATAGACCCATTTCGCGCAGCCCGACGCGGTGTCCAGAGCAAACACCCGTCCTGAGTCTGTCGCTGAGTAAAACACCGTAGAGCCAACAATCACGGGTGCTGCCCGCATGCTGGAAGTGGCGGGGAAGGCGACCGCCCAGGCCAGCTCGAGATTCGCGAAATCGGCCGTCGCGAGTCCGGACTGCGCCGCACTGAGATAGCGCGGGTTGTTGCCATCGGCGCCGGTATAAGTAAAAGAGGGCGCTTGGTTCAGGTCCACCGAACGATCATCTACGGCGCACAGGGTCGTGTTTACCCAATCTTCTGTTGTCTCCTGCTGGGCTTGGGCAAGAGAGGTCGACAGGCTGAGGGTGGTAAGTATCGACAGGCTGAGACAGATGCGTGTGAATGATCGGAATGCGTGGGTAGAAAACATAAGAATACCTGCTAACTGTAAGTTACTGCGGTTTCTGTTTCGCGCCGTGCTGAGCCCGTTGGCTAAGAAAGCGCGTCAGTGAGTCGGAGATGGAAAATACAAGAAATCGGCCTCGAGTACCATCCGGATAGTGGTTGAACAGGTCCTCTGACAGTCTCATCGGTGAGGAGCAGAATTTGAGGCAAGCGCCCTGATCAGTAATCAGAATCGCCTGCCCCCGGCAGGGTCTGTTTTTGTCTAGTAACTGGGGCACCCTCTATGGGTCTCGCTGTCGAATCTCATCGAAAACCTTCTGGCATTTGCGTGCCCGTCGCCAGCGGATACTTGGGGACTCTCCAAAAATCCAGTATGGTTGAGGTTTCCGTTACCGGCCCCGCCACAGAGGATCCCCGCACTTGGAAATCGTGCCGAATTTTATCTTCCCGACTGCCATCTGGAGCACGCTGTTTGAC
>JASMER010000194.1 GCA_030752195.1 Gammaproteobacteria bacterium | reverse complement strand
CCAGGAGGCATCATTGGAGTCAATACTGGCTTATTTTTGAACGCTAGCAGTGAGGCAGAATTTGCCTCTGTCATGGGACACGAGATCGCCCATGTCAGCCAGAGGCACTTCGCCAGAGGTGTCGATGAAGCGCAAACCGGCCGCGTTGGTCATCTAGCATCTTTGCTCGCCAGTGTATTGGTGATGGCGACCTCAGATGGTGGACACGGTGCAGCGGCTCTAGGAGCCGTGCAGGGTCTTGCCATGGATCGCCAACTAAGATTTAGCCGCAGCAATGAACAAGAGGCTGATCGCATTGGTCAGGACACCCTTTACAATGCAGGCTTCGACCCGAGCGCTCAGGCGCGAATGTATGAGCGATTGCTTGCGGCCAACCGTTTTGGACGTCGACCGCCAGAATTTTTACTTACCCACCCGTTGACAGAATCTCGAATTTCAGACAGCAGAGCTCGCGCCTCGCGCTACCCACATCGCGACTACGCACCGAGCTTCAATTATCAGATTATGAGAGCCCGCGTCATAGGACATTACGCTCAGGACAAAGCAGCACTGATCATTGATTTGGAACGAAATCTGGAAGACAGCACGAACTCTTTCAACGAAGAAGTGAACCGATACTCTCTGGCAGTGGCCTACTGGGAAAACGGGCAGTATGCAGAAGCCGACAGGACCCTTGCTCCTTTGTTAGCGAAGTACCCGAACCTGATCAGTCTCGTCGTGACCCAAGCAGAGATCTATACGAAGCAAAATGAAGCTGGGCGCGCGATTCAGTATTTAGAGCGACATCTGGAGATCAACCCCGGCAATCATCCTCTTGCCATGGCACATGTCGATGCGCTGCTGGCATCGAGATCCTACAACGCAGCGGCAGAGATCATGGAGCAACACACAAAAACCCGGGAAAGCGATCATCATTTGTGGTACCAACTTGCCGAAATATGGGGACAGGCCGGCAACATCAGCAAAGTTCACCAAGCCCGCGCCGAGTACTTCACGTTGATTTCAGATTTTCGCAATGCCCGTCAACAACTGCAGTTCGCCCTGCAAATTGAGACCGATGAAGCAAGAAATCCGGCGCTTCAGGCTCGACTCCGTCAGAAAATCAAAGACCTGGAGGAGAGACAGCGGGCTTTGAATGGATAGAAACAGATAAAACTCGGATTACGCTTTTCCGCGCACAGCCAGCTGCTGCTCTGCTGCAAAATCCAGCATGCGGGTCAATGGCTTCATGGCGTTTTGTGCCACTTCGGGCGCAATCTCAATGGCATTAACCGGATTGGACAGACTCTCACGCAACGATTCAAGAGAATTCATCGCCATCCAGGGACAGTGAGCGCAACTTCGGCAGGTAGCGTCTTCTCCCGCTGTCGGAGCGACGATAAATGTTTTGGCCGGAGAGATTTGCTGGAGCTTGTGAAAAATCCCTTTATCTGTCGCCACAATAAACTCGTCGTTTGGCAGTCGCTGGGAAGCTGAGATTATCTGGGTGGTCGAGCCAACAAAGTCGGCCATGTCCAGTACCGATTGCGGAGATTCCGGATGCGCAAGTATCGCCGCGTCCGGATGCAGGCGCCGAATGTCTGCCAGTCCACGCGCTTTGAATTCCTCGTGCACAATACAGGCAGCGTCCCACAGCAGGACATCGGCCCCGGTGGTACGCTGCACATAACTGCCTAAATGCTTGTCCGGCGCCCAGAGTATCTTTTTACCCTGCTCCGACAGGTACTCCGCGACATCTAGGGCAATACTAGAGGTGACTACCCAGTCCGCCCTCGCCTTTACCGCCGCAGAAGTGTTTGCGTAGACCACGACTTCTCGATCAGGGTGCGCATCACAGAACGGCCCAAAATCCTCAATCGGGCAGGCAATGTCCAATGAGCAGGTTGCTCCCAGAGTCGGCATCAGAACAGTCTTGTCGGGAGACAAGATTTTCGCGGTTTCACCCATAAATCGGACCCCTGCCACGACCAGAATATCTGCATCGCAGTCATGCCCAAACTTGGCCATCTCGAGACTATCTCCGACAAACCCTTCACTTTCTTCAGCAAGCTCTTGCAATACACTCTCAGTGTAGTAGTGAGCCACGAGACGAGCGTTCCGTTTGACTAACAAAGTTAGAATCTCGGATTTACAGTCAGCGGACTCCGATGCGGACATAGGACGGGGCGCTTCAGCGCGGGACAAATAATCTCGAACAATCTGTTGATCTGATGCGAGCTGGCTTGACGGAAAATCGTGCATATTCATGAATAGATAAAACGGGTAGAGAGTTTAACACAGACTAAGGCCTGCTGCCCTTCGTTAAGCCTAAAACCGAGACAACGCTCTCTGAGGTTGCGACACAGGCCAACTTTACGCAAGATTTGACGCACCCGTGTGGAAGGTCCTGATAACACACTCTCCGACCGACTCAGCGCGAAAAAATGTGAAGGAATCAAATGGTGGGTCGTATAGGATTCGAACCTATGACCAATTGGTTAAAAGCCAACTGCTCTACCGACTGAGCTAACGACCCACAAGAGGGCGGTATACTACTATCAAACTGAAAAAACTCAAGTCACTGCTGGATATTTACCACAGTGTCTGCATTTCTCACCGGTAGGGAGTCGGATCACACAGCTGAGCATCAGCAAACCCTTGCTTCCGGAGGCGACAACTATGACAGAAGCTCCAGGCGTTTCCCTCTGCATCTGCCTGATAGCACGAGACAGTGAGACCATAATCGACCTCCAGTTCCATCCCAGTTTTGACGATATCAGCCTTTGACTTCTCGATGAGTGGAGCATGTAAAACTATGGCTGAACCTTCGACCATCTTCTTGTTTGCCAGATCCATCATACTCTGAACCGCATTGATGTAGGCCGGGCGATTTCCAGGATATCCTGTATAATCCAGAGGATTGACGCCAATGTAGATTGCACTTGCGTCGATGACTTAAGCCCAGGCCAAAGCTTAGGACAGAAACACGGCATTTCTCGCTGGAACATAGGTAACAGGAATACCTTCCGTCCCGCATTTAGGAACCGCCAAATCTTGTCGGTGAGAGCCGATCCGCCCAGTTCGTCGAGACCCCCTTAGGGATCTACCAAGCGCTCAGCAGCAAGTTCACTTACTGATCGCTGTCCGTAATAGAAGCTTAGCGCAAAACAGTCAAAACTCTGATCAAGGGCTATAGTCAGACAGATCGCAGAATCTAAACCGCCAGACGACAGCACCACTATACGATCGATCAACCGATTTACGTCCAGTACTCTCCGTTCTTAGCTGGTTCGTCTACCGGGCTCCGATTCCCATAGCTTTTTTGGAGCTGCAACTGCATGCGAACAAGCAATTGGACGTCTACGTTCCATTGCGTCAACTGTTTCTGGATTTGTTGCTCGAATGAAGCAGAGAAAAGAATTCCACCCGCTCTCTAACCTTGGTTGCCTTCGAGCATTCTAGCTTTG
>JASMER010000193.1 GCA_030752195.1 Gammaproteobacteria bacterium | reverse complement strand
AATCAGGGTGCGATTACGGCGTCCAAGGCAACCCTGATATCACGTTGTGAAAACCCCCTTGCTTCAAGGAAACGTGCCAGTTTTTTGTGCTCAGGACCGGCAAATGCGAGAACCCGATGAGGGGCATCTGCTGGAGGAAACAATTTTTTTTCGATCAATTCACGCGCTTTGTGCAACCAGCAGTCGTCATCTGGATGAAGCATCTGATCTACCACATAGGCATCTACGCCCTTACTGATCAGATCGTTGCGGATATGGTGGTATCCAAAGCCTCGTTCCAGACGGTAGCGGATCCGCGACTCGGTATAGCGCTCGTCGGACTGCAGACCCTCTATCGTCAAGCGTGACAGCACGGCCAGCACCAGCTTCGGGCTTAAATCAGGGAATTTTCTGATCAGTTTAGTTTTGAGTTCGTACACAGAGTGTTCCCGGCGGGCCAAGAAATCCATGGCGGCCCGCCGGAGAACAGGGACATCTTTGGTGTCAATGTTTTCCACCACATCCAGAGCCCTAAACTTGGAGCTTAGGTGGCGGTTTTGCTTTTCGCGTCAGCGAGAACAACGACGTCCTCACTGGCAGCAATAGCATCTGCTTCGCTCTCTTCCTCCAACAGCTCGGCGCGGATTGACGCTTCGATTTCCTCGGCAATCACCGGATTTTCTTCGAGATACAGGCAGACGTTCTTTTTGCCCTGCCCGATCTTCTCACCTTTATAGGCATACCAGGCTCCCGATTTATCAATCAAGTTTAGCCGTACGCCAAGATCAATGACTTCACCGAGGTGGTGAATCCCTTGACCATACATAATCTGGAATTCTGTCTGGCGAAATGGCGGCGCTACCTTGTTCTTAACCACCTTAACCCGCGTTTCATTACCCACCACTTCATCGCCCTCTTTGATTGAACCAATACGGCGGATATCCAGGCGAACCGAAGAGTAGAACTTGAGCGCATTACCACCAGTCGTCGTTTCAGGAGAACCGAACATGACACCAATCTTCATACGAATCTGATTGATGAAGACCACCAAAGTATTCGAATTTTTGATGTTAGCAGTCATCTTTCTCAGTGCCTGCGACATCAGCCTCGCCTGCAGTCCCATGTGGCTGTCACCCATGTCGCCCTCAATCTCCGCCTTGGGGGTTAGTGCCGCCACTGAGTCGACGACAACAACATCTACCGCTCCAGAGCGTACCACCATGTCGCAGATTTCCAGGGCCTGCTCACCAGTATCAGGCTGGCTGACCAGCAAGTTTTCAACATCTACCCCGAGATTATCCGCGTAGATTGGGTCCAGTGCATGCTCTGCATCAATGAATGCACAGGTTCCACCCGCTTTCTGGGCCTCAGCGATCACTTGCAGCGTCAAAGTAGTTTTACCGGAAGACTCCGGGCCGTAAATTTCAACAATCCGCCCCCGAGGCAGTCCACCTATTCCTAGCGCAATGTCCAGACCCAGTGATCCGGTAGAAATCGCTGGAATGGCGACTCGCTCGGTATCACCAAGGCGCATCATGGAACCTTTCCCGAACTGCCGCTCGATCTGTGCCAGCGCAGCGGAAAGTGCTTTTTCTTTATTGCCGTTATCTTCAATCATAGTTGTTTCCTTGTAGTTAACTTACAACTGATGCCTGGTTCCGTGAGTAATCTAGTTGTTCTCAAACCTGCCGCCCAATCTGGCGCGAGTCTCGGGCCGAACGTTACCCGGTTCTCGCAATGCCCAGATGCGCAGCAGGCTTCCTGATTGCTCAGCTTCCTGAGCACTAAAGAGTAGTTTGTCCGCAACTACCTGCTAAATTTCCCGCCATATGCCGTTCGGGCGGGAGACTCTCCTTACGTTGCCTGCTCAACCGACCCGATGCGCTTGTTCAAGGCCGTGGTTCCGTTGAGCAGTGAAGCATGCAGGAGCCGGTGTAACACTGTATGAACAGGCAGAACAAATTAAATCAGCATTTTACTGTATATACAACCAGTATATTGGCCGAAACAGGAATTCCTTTAGAGTTCGGGGGAGAAGTAGGCCAGCAGGCCCGACAGCGCTTCGAATATGGTCGCTTGACGCACGGCTTCCCGGTCACCGCTGAATAAAAAATGTCTGGCTCGGGCATTAGAGCCCAGCTGCCAGGCAATCCAGACGGTACCTACGGGTTTGCTCACGCTACCGCCTCCCGGGCCGGCAACACCACTCACCGCTACCGCCAAATCCGCTCCGCTTCTCCGGAGCGCTCCCGTCACCATAGCGCGGACCGTTTCCTCACTGACCGCACCAGGGCCATCCGGCTCGAAAAACACCGCAGGCACATCAAGCATCAATTGCTTGGCTTCGTTTGAGTAAGTCACAAAGCCACTGTCAAACCACCTTGAACTGCCCGCCAGCGCCGTAATCGCCTGGGCAATACCCCCTCCGGTGCAGGATTCTGCTGTCACCATTACCAGATTGGCTTTCAGGAGGTGATCAGAGAGCGCCTTCACCCTGCGATTAATTTCAGTGTTACCAGACCCAACCATGACGCCATCATAACTGCTTTATATCGATCAAGAAAATCGGCAAGAATCGCTCATATTCCGGACATTATCTGTGTAGAATGATCCATTCAACGGGGCAAGATCATCCTGCTTTTACTCGACCGCAAAACCATCCTTGGCTGACAAATCCGCACATACTCCGATGATACAGCAGTTCCTGCGCATCAAGGCGCAACACCCTAATGAACTGCTGTTCTACCGTATGGGGGATTTCTATGAGCTGTTCTTCGATGATGCGAAATCCGCGTCCGATCTGCTCGGCATCACACTGACAGCAAGAGGTAAGTCAGCCGGCGAGCCGATACCGATGTGCGGCATTCCGTACCATGCTGCTGATCGATATCTGGCAAAACTGGTAGGGGCCGGCGTCTCTATTGCAATATGTGAACAAATCGGCGATCCGGCAGCAAGCAAAGGTCCCGTTGCGCGCGAGGTAGTCCGCGTCATTACCCCGGGCACCGTCAGTGATGAGGCACTGCTAGACGAGCGCAAAGACAACTGCTTGATGGCAATCAGCGCCGCCCATGCGGAGCGGGCAGAGTCATCCTACGGCCTTGCCACCCTAAACATTAGCAGTGGTCGATTCGTGTTCAGCGAGGTTTCAGGAAGCAACGCGCTACTCACCGAAATCGAGCGCACCAAGCCGGCAGAAGTGCTGGTGGCGGATAATGCCCAGGCCCTCCATCAGCTCGTCCCGCACCCTGCCCTTCGACAGCGCCCAATCTGGGAATTTGATGAATCGAATGCCAAACGACTACTGATCGCACAGTTTGGAGTAAACGATCTGACCCCGTATTCCTGCGAAGACCTGCACCTGGCTTTGCAGGCTGCGGGATGTCTGTTCCAGTATGCGAAGGAGACCCAGCGCTCGGAGTTGCCGCATGTGCAGGGAATACAAGTCGAGCAACCCGGCGATTGCGTCATC
>JASMER010000192.1 GCA_030752195.1 Gammaproteobacteria bacterium | reverse complement strand
TCTCCTGCAGCACATCGCTATTTCTCTGTGCTCCTATGCCGGAGCACAGGAGTCCGAAGAGACCTGGTTTGCGAGCGGATAGGCTGTCGTGATGAGGAATCTGGAGCTGCGCGCCGCCAGTAACGGTATTGCCCGAAATGAAATCGTGTTTGTTGGTGACGACATGGGGGTTTCTACCGTCACTGCAACTCGCATTATGGACGGTCAATTTCTCGGTGGGGCCAGCGAGGAGCATGCGCTGCGTTTCGAGCCGTTTCCCAACCTTGCTCTGTCCAAAACCTACAACATCAACCAGCAAATTGCGGATTCAGCGGCGCTGAAAGTCGTAAACCGAGCCTATCTTCAGCAGTTGGGTAAGCTCGTCCAGCGCGATCCGACATTCATTGAGTAAGTTTGGATCCTGGAGGTCATTCATGGTGAGACGGTCCCGATAATGACTTTCTATCCAGTGACGCAGCTGTCGGTAAAGTGACTCCGTCAGCAGGACATCGGCAACAGTTTCTGCAATCTGCTGCTCACTCATGACAACCCGCAGGCGCAGACAAGCAGGGCCGCCTCCATTTTTCATACTCTGACGCAAATCAAAAAACCGTACCTTATCAATCAGCGGAGACTCGCCCTCCAATGCCGTCAAATATTCATAGACTGACGGCACTTCTCGACATTCCACTGGAACGACAAGGAGCGCTCCCTGCTGACCAGGAACAGCGAGCAACTGAGAATTAAAAAGATAGGAACGAACGGCATCTTCCAAAGAGATAGCGTCAACGGGCACTGCAATGACCTGCAAATCCGAACCCAGCGCCGTGCTTAGCTGACCATAGACTGATTGGGTATCCGCAAATGCCAACTCGTGATGGAACAACAGATCCAGATTGCCTACCGCGATGACGTCGTTGTGAAAAACACCATGATCAATGGCGTCCGGATTTTGTCGGGCGAAAACGACTTTGTCTGGGTTAAGTCCATGACTGCGGGCGATCGCCTGACTGGCAGGAAGCGTCTGGCGCGCAGGATATTTTCTCGGGCCGGCAGCTCTATTTGACAGATCATCGCCGTAAACAAACAGCTCCACGCCCGCTTGAGAGTAATCTGCACACAATCGGGTGTGGTTGGCCGCACCCTCATCCGAGAAACTCGGCGCAGCGGGTAAAGGCTGGTGATGTACAAAACTGTCTACGCTGAAGATCGCTTTGAGTAGTCGACCAGTGGTTGGTTGCTCGATAGAGCGATGAAACATGGAGAGCAAATTTGCCGGTGTGATATGCGTTTTACCGTCCTCGGTATCAGTATAGGGGGAAACTGTACAAGCGTTTGCCACCCACATGCTGGAGGCGGAACTTACTGCTGCCAGCAGCTGCGGTGCGCACCGCGCACTCTGGTTGAGGATCTCAGAATCAGATCCACAAAACCCGAGCGCTCTTAGCGTAGGGATATGTGGACGTTCCTGAGGCGGGATGACACCCTGCTTGAGACCCATCTCATGAAGCGCCCAGGCTTTCTCAAGCCCCTGCAGAGCTGCCTGCTTGGGTGAGGAGACCCTCCCTCCGTGTGCAGTTGAAGCGACGTTGCCGAATGACAAGCCCGCATAGTTGTGGGTCGGACCCACAATACCGTCGAAATTTACCTCAAATGCTTTGGCTTGGGTGTTGCTCGGCGACATGGTTACAGTTCAATCCCCGGCGCCAGAATATCTGGCAGCGCGACAAGCTCACTGCACATACTGGCCATCGGGTACGCGCAATAATCTGCCGCGTAATAAGCTCCGGGTCGGTAGTTGCCACTGGCGCCCACACCGCCAAACGGTGCCATCCCACTCGCGCCGGTCAACGGCCGGTTAAGATTGACGATCCCGGCCCGAATGTCCGCCTTAAAATGCTCCCACGCTTCGCTGTTGTCACTCAGAAGACCGGCGGAAAGGCCGTAGCACGTGTTGTTGGCGCTGTTTATTGCATCCTCAAGAGTATTCACCCATTCAAGTTGTAACAGAGGACCAAAACATTCCTCATCGTTGCGCGTTTGCATAGTTGTAATGTCAACTAGACCCGGCTTCAGCAAAGCCTTTGCTGCATCAGGACGTTCAACAGGCTTAAGCACTCTTGCGCCAGCTTTCTCAAGCCCTGCAAAAAAAGACATCACATGCTCAGCTGCCTTATTAGAGACAACTGGCCCCATAAAGCAATTATCATCATAGCCAACCTGAATTCTTTTAATCGCCTCCACCAGAGCAGACACCAGAACCTCATTTTCCAGCGATCGGAGGACAATCAGCCGTCGTGCGCAGGTACAGCGCTGCCCTGCGGAAATATACGCCGACTGAATAATGATATAGACCGCAGCACTCACGTTGGCGACTTGATCCAAAATCAGCGGATTATTGCCGCCCATCTCCAGCGCCAGCATCTTCTCAGGATGGCCGCCAAACGCCTTATGAATCGCGTGTCCTGTGCGCGAACTGCCGGTAAACAGCAGCCCGTCTATATCATCGGCACTGGCCAGCAGCTGTCCGGCGCCCGCACCACCCTGAACCAGATTAACAACGCCTGCCGGAAGCCCTGCGTCAACCCAACACTGGACCATTCGCTCGCCGAACAGCGGCGTCAATTCCGACGGTTTAAACACGATGGTATTACCCGCCAATAAAGCGGGGATAATATGGCCATTTGGTAAGTGTCCGGGAAAATTATACGGACCCAGGACAGTAAACACGCCAATGGGCCGGTGGATCAGAGCAAGTTGAACGCCCCCCAATTCCGCATCACGCTGACCAGTGCGCTCTTCATAGGCTTTTTTCGATACAGCTGCCTTGGCGATCATCGTAGCGATTTCTGTTTTGCTCTCCCAGAATGGTTTGCCTGTCTCCTCATGAATGACCATCGCCAGTTCATCGCGCTGCGCTTCAATCCGATCGATAAACCGGAGCACATAGGACGCTCTTTCAGCGAAGCTTAAACGACGCCAATCACAAAATGCTCCGCGGGCCGCCATCACTGCCTGAGAGATCTGGTCCACTCCGGCAGCAGGCCCCTGCCATAACACTCGGCCAGTAACCGGACTCACCGATTCGAACACATGCGTCCCGTCATCCACCCACTCATCACCCAAGAGGTGTTTCTGTTCAAGCGTCATCTTTGCTCATCCTGATTTCGAGAATTCGGACATGATCTCCTGGCTCGACTTCAATCAACTTGGCCGCAGGAGGGGACAGAACAATGCCTCCGCCTTCGAGCAGTTTGACCGGAGCCAGAGTCAGGCGATAGTTCGCAAGCTCACAGTTGCTCACCATGCACAACGCATCGCCCTCTTCCTCAGTAAGCACAGCCGAGCTCAGAGAGCGCAATTCCATACTGCGGCTGTTGCGCATCGAGGCGATATCGTCCCGACGACATTCCATCACCGGGCCGGCATCAAAAATATCGATCGTCCCGTTATATTTGAAACCTTCTTGTTCCAGTAGCCGTTTAGCCGGCGCT
>JASMER010000191.1 GCA_030752195.1 Gammaproteobacteria bacterium | reverse complement strand
CGAAGCAGTGCCGGAGCGGGATACCAGCAAGAGCGTGAGCCAAGGCAAGAAAAGCAAGGCAAATCGAATCGCGATCAACATCGGCGCAGACGGTCAAATCGGGATGATTCCGGCCAAATTCATAGTCAATCAGAGCGACCGAACACGGACGACGACAAGACGGTTGATGGAAAGTCTGGTTCAGCTCAGAGACGCGGAGGAGAGAAGCGACCGCGAAATACCAGTCAACGTAAACGCGGACCACGCCCACAGGAGACGACAATTGAGACTCGCCCTGAGGAGGACGTCAACGCCGCAACTGCAGTTGGAGTTAGCGAACAGCCAACGAACACGCAAAGCACGCCCGCCTCTCAACATAAAGTAGAAAGGACTACTCCCGAAGTCTCTGCGGGTAGCAACGCGGCGGCTGTAACTACTAATTCGACTGACACAGCTAACTCCGCTAGTGTCGTTACGATCGCTTCTGCTTCAGACAAGTCTGCAGCGGAGCATGAGTCGAGCTCTACAAACAGGCACACCGAAAGTAATAGCAAAGAGAGATCAGATCAGCCTGCGTCGTCATCCGAAACGCGTGCCAAACCGACCAAACAAGCAACGCCACCCGCAACCAAAGCTGAACCAGCAACGGCAGTTAATGCCGAAGTTGCGTCTGAACATGTCACAGGAGGAAGTCATAAGAAGACGTCTGCACCGGCAGAGCAAATTACCAAATCAAGCAAGCCTGTGTCTGCCACAAGCGGTCGAGCACCAAATGATCCCAGAGAAGTAAAGCGAAGACAGCTTGGTTCAGAGCAAACGTCAGACTAGTTGGTAGAACCTGCGCAAAAAAGCCCGGCATGGCCGGGCTTTTTGATCGCTTTTTTAAGGGAGCTCAAGGCGATCTGGGGGCTTATAGTGCGTGCTCAAGTTCGGGCAAAGCTGTAAATAAATCAGCTACAAGGCCATAATCAGCAACTTGGAAAATTGGCGCTTCTTCATCTTTGTTAATTGCCACGATAACTTTTGAGTCCTTCATCCCCGCTAGGTGCTGAATCGCGCCTGATATGCCAACAGCTATGTAGAGATCCGGTGCGACAATCTTGCCTGTTTGGCCGACCTGATAATCGTTTGGCACAAAACCGGCATCGACCGCCGCACGTGATGCTCCGATCGCTGCACCAAGCTTGTCTGCAACCTTTTCAAGCAGAGCAAAGTTTGAGCCGTCCTGCATACCGCGACCCCCTGAGACAATTATAGATGCCGCGGTCAGCTCTGGTCTCTCCGATACGGACAAGTGTTCACCCAAAAATTGGGTCATGGTTTGATCTGTCATATGCTCTGATACAGAGATCGTGGCATTTCCACCATCTCCTGCTTCTGCAAATGCAGTGGTGCGAACAGTAACTACCTTGACTGGGTCAGACGACTGTACTGTTGCCATTGCGTTCCCCGCATATATAGGTCTGACAAACGTATCGGCGGATTTCACTTCGACAATATCTGATATTTGTCCCACATCAAGAAGCGCTGCCACACGAGGCATCAAATTCTTACCGGCAGTTGTTGCTGCTGCGAACAGATGCGAATAGTCACCGGATACCGCCACTACAAGTGGTGCAACAGCCTCGGGCAAATGATTCAAGTAAGCGGCACAGTCGGCAACAATGACCGCTCGAACGCCTGCCACGGCCGCAGCCGCAGCCGCAGCAGCCTGACAATCCGCTCCCGCAATAAGCACATCGACAGGCTCGCCGATTGCTGACGCTGCGGTAATAGTGTTCAAGACAGATTTTTTGAGTGAGCTATTGTCGTGCTCAGCGATTACTAAAGTACTCATGATCTTTAAATTACCTTCGCTTCGGTTTGCAGCTTCTCAACCAGTTCTGAGACGGACTCTACTTTTATCCCTGCTGACCTCTCATCCGGTGGCGCTACACTCAAAGTCTTGATGTTTGACATAATCTGTACACCCAGATCCTCAGGAGAAACATTGTCAATGGGTTTCTTCTTTGCCTTCATGATGTTGGGCAAAGAGGCGTAGCGAGGCTCGTTCAGGCGCAAGTCAGTAGTTACAACTGCTGGTAACGTCAGCAGAACGGTTTGTTCACCCCCATCTATCTCGCGAGTAACTTCTATCGAACCTTCTTTTAATTCGGCGTTACAAGCGAAAGTCCCTTGTGGCATGTCACACAAGGCGGCAAGCATTTGCCCGACCTGATTGTTGTCCGTATCGATTGACTGCTTTCCAAGGATAACAAGATCCACCGCTTCTTTTTTTACGATGGCTTTGAGAACCTTCGCGACCGACAAAGGCTCTGGCGCCTCTTCAGTCTCCACCATAATACCGCGGTCTGCCCCGAGGGCGAGTGCGGTCCTAATTTGCTCCTGGCTGGAGCTTGGGCCGACGGAAACCGCAATCACTTCTGTCGCATGGCCGGCTTCCTTTAACCGGATTGCCTCTTCCACAGCAATTTCACAGAAAGGATTGATCGCCATCTTGGTATTGGTCAGATCAACACCGCTTTCATCTGATTTAACGCGAACACGCACGTAAGCGTCGACGACACGCTTTACTCCAACAAGAATCTTCATGGATTCTCCAAAGATAACAACTTAGAAACAGAGAGGGCCGTCGGCAATTGCAGCGGGCCAACCGGTCGAAAGTCTGTCGAACAAAGGCTGCTAACCCATGCTCCCGATCACGGACCGGCCCCTCAGAAAAGGATACCAATGATGCCGTTTTTGCCGCAGCAGGTCAACTCAATGCATTAATACTGCCAGGCTAACTTACTGATAATTCAGCAAGTTAGCTGCACTTCAAGCCAAGCTTCTCAGTCAAGCTGTCCGGAGATAAAAATCAATCCAGCGGGAAAAAGATACCGCTACTGAAAACACCCAGTCTGGGCGCCTCTTTAACCTCATGCTCCACAGCAATTTCAGCCAAACGATAAAAAACTGCCCGGCTCAGAAGCCCAGTCATGCCATCGCGCACATGTATCACCGGAAGTGGGAAGTCATCTCCGCCGTGCTCCTCCACTGCCAGATGATGCTCACTGTCAGCGATGATCTGCTCATCGGTACTAGTGTGAAACCGTATGACCTGGACGCCATTTTGCTGACTCACGTCCATCCCAATAATCATGAAGGGACAGCGTTCAACCGTAATGCCAACTTTTTCAGTCGGTGTCACAAGATAATAGCGATCATCCTCTTTTTTTAATATTGACGAGAACAGCTTTACCAACTCTCTGCGTCTGATTGGCCTGCCCTCATGGAACCAGCTTCCATCCCGCTTAATCACAATATCGAGGTCACCGCAAAAAGGTGGATCCTAGAGATGTACAGGTGCAGGACCTCGTGGCGCATAGCTAGAAGCCAGTGTAGCAAGTTCCGTTAATTGATCGCTTGGCATGAATAGTAGTCTGAGGTTGGATCAGTCAGCCTATATTTTGGACTTCCTTCCCCGAAATAGCTATTCCATAGATTACGGCTCCGGAAACAAG
>JASMER010000190.1 GCA_030752195.1 Gammaproteobacteria bacterium | reverse complement strand
ATTTGGCGACCATGAACGTTGCATCAATACCTATTTCTCGGCCTATCCGGGCTTTTATCTGACAGGAGACAGCGCCAGACGAGATGGAGACGGATACTATTGGGTAACAGGCCGGGTGGACGATGTCATTAACGTATCCGGCCACCGACTGGGAACGGCGGAAATAGAAAGTGCGCTGGTGCTCCATGATGCTGTTGCGGAGGCTGCCGTTGTCGGCTATCCCCATGACATTAAGGGTCAGGGTATCTATGCCTATGTCACACTCATGACAGGTACCGAACCGAGCGGCACGCTCAGTCAGGAGTTGACCCAATTCGTCGCCGGTGAAATCGGATCTTTCGCCAAACCAGAAATCATTCAGTTCGCGCCGGGACTTCCGAAGACCCGCTCCGGAAAGATCATGCGACGCATCCTGAGAAAGATCGCTGCGAACGAACTTGACAATCTGGGAGACACCTCGACTCTGGCTGATCCGGCGGTAGTCCAGCAGCTGATAGACAATCGAGCAAATAAATAGAGCCCTGGCTACCCCGTTTGAGCCGTTGCCACAACTGGCGGCTCAAGCATTCAATCGAAAACAGCGCATGGTAAGTCCGCCTGGATGGGCCAGACTCATGACCGGGCAATGTTGTTGAGCTGCCATCTGGCTCATGCCAGAATCCCACCTTCGTTGTATGTCTGAGATCATAACGCTTTGTCAGAGCGCACGTCATCTGCCGCGATGCTGTCGGCCAAAAAAACTTTACGTAGCCTCGCAGGCCTGTTGCCCCTGACCTCACAAGGCCTGCTAACCCTGATGGTATCCGCTTGGGCACTACGCACTTTTGGTTACGGCTCGATGGATCTTGTGGTCTTTGCCCTGACCATATCAGCCCTCGCCATTCTTATAAGCTGTTTGTTTTGCACCATCGGCTTCGGATTGTTTATGCAGCGACGGATCCGCCTGGAAATAGCCAGACCCGGCGCATCTGACAAGGTGGAGATCGAAGTAGGCTATCCCAATGAAACCGGTTTCAGCATACCAGCAACAACATTTCCCCCTCTGGTCACACTAAGCTGGAAAATCATCTTTCCTGATGCCATCGAAACCCGTAACCGCTTAGGAGAGCACAAGCGGCTTTATGAAGAAGTCCTTCCGAAGAAACGCTGCCTGACTGACGTATTGATAAGGGAATTCTCGGTGCGGGATGTCCTGGGACTGTGTCAATTTTCCTGGCAAACGGGCCAAAAAGTACGATGCCAGGCCCTGCCGCAACTAGATGCCATCAAACAGCTACCTCTGTTGCGCTCTTTAACCGCAGAAGATGGCATACCAAACCCAAGCGGCCAACCGGAGGGTGACCGGATGGAAATTAGGCCTTATGCGCCGGGTGATTCAGTTAAGAACATCATGTGGAAGGTTTATGCAAGAAGCCGACAGCTTAACGTAAGACTGCCCGAGCACAGCGTCTTTCACAGCAAGAGAACACTTGCCTTTCTCCTTACCAGTGAAAACGACGAAGCGGCAGCTGCTGTTGCAAGAGTTGCGCTACAAAGCGGCGCTTTGGGTGAAGACTGGGCTTTTGGTGCAGATGGCTACGAAAAACCAATTTCAGAATATGCCGAAGCACTGTCAGCTATTGCCGGATCGAGAGGGCTGAAACGGCCTCATGCCTATGGATTGGATCGCTTTCTCGACCAGGCGGGCAGTAATCAACCTGCCCACTGCATTGTATTTGCAGCGGCGGTGCCTCATGTCAATCTGCAGAATCTCCGTAAAACGTTTGCAACCCATCCCGGGCAGTGCTCCCTGATCCTGGCCACTGACAGCCTGCACGAAAGGCAGGTGCCGCCGTGGTGGCAGGCGCTTATGCTACGCAGGAAAATCTTATCCAAAACCGCCTCTCAGAAACCAGGCTACCGAGCAGAACTCCTCGATTTATTGACCGAAATTGGTCAGCAAGTAGAATCCACTGTGGTTATTGATCGTGAAACCGGGTTGGGCTTCGACAGGTTTCTTCGCAAGGTCTGATGTCAATGCATATTTCAGCATCAAGCTACACTGCTCAGCGCATACCGGGCGTGCTGCGCGCTGTCATAATTGCCAGTGCGTTCTGGGCGCTGAGTCTTAGCCTGACAATTGAAAGTGGCTCTGTCAGCGCTGTTGTCGGCTGTCTCATCGCCTGTTTGTTAACTGATCGGTGGATCAACGCCAGTCCTCTGGATCAGATTCGGCTCTCGTCGGTTGTGCTGACGGCTCTGTGTTTTATCGCGTTGACTTATTGGCTGGCAGGTCTGATTGTAAAGTCTGTATTGATGTCTTCTCTGCTGACGCCGATCGGCGCATTTAATACCGCTGAAGCGCTGCTATGGTTCGGGTTTAGCTGCATGATGTCGATCCTGCTTCGTAGCCTAGCTCTCAGGACCCGGATTGGTGGTATTCTGGAAATTATTTTTGTCGCCGCGGCATTTATCATCACGCTGTCCGCCCACCGCAACGGAATGATTCATCAGCCCTTTTTCATCGGCGATTATGCCCTAATACGGGGCATCGATCCGGCGACTATTCTCATGGGAATCGGCTGCTTTGCAGTGATTGCGATGTCGGCTCTGCTGATGGCCGAGAACGACCAGAGGAGACTGCCTTATCATTTCGTAGTCATCGCCCTGCTCTGCTCTTCTCTGGCTGGCTATGTCCAATTGTTCGGGCTGCCGACCCCGGGCGTCACTGATGATATGGGCCTGACCGGTCAGGAGCTGTCAGGCAACAGCAGACAGCGCGAAAATCCTTTCAGGGACGGTGAAAATACTGCAGAAGATAAGCAAGCTCCGGTCGCAGTTGTTGTTTTTCGGGATGATTATGAACCACTGAATGGCTCTTATTACTTCAGAGAATCAGCCTACTCGCAATTTAACGGAGTCATGCTTGATTACAGCACCAGGGATGATATGGATCTGGACTTGATTTCCACATTCACGAATACCGAGGTGTCCGCGACATTGTTGCCTGAAGCAGAAGAACATCACAAGGAAGTGAAAACTACCGTCGGCATGTTGATTCCGCATCGTAATCCTTTTGGCCTTGAAAGCCCTGTGACTTACTCCAGCACGACCAATCCGAATGCTTCACGTTTCAAAAGGACCTATGACACAGTTTCTTGGGCACCAACTTACAATTTTGAGTTCCTGCTTGGGCGGGAAACCAGAAATGAAAACTGGTCAGATGCGGTTCGGTCAGAATATCTGCAGTTACCCGATGATTCACGTTATCAAGAGCTGGCAGAATCAATCGTTGCCGAGCTTAAACCGGAATATGCCAGTGACCCGTTCGCCAAAGCCTGGGCGATTAAGGCTTATTTGGACCAAAATGGCATCTATAGCCTCAAGAACGATCACGCCTACGAGAAAGATCCCGCCGCATCATTTCTGTTCGGTGATCTGACTGGCTACTGCATGCACTTTTCGTTCGCAGCGACTTACCTGTATCGGAGTCTTGGGATTCCCGCCAGAGTAGGCATTGGATACTCCGTGCCTGCTGCAAATCGTGCTGGAGGATCTGCCCTGCTTATCCAGGCTGTGCACGGACATGCCTGGCCAGAAA
>JASMER010000018.1 GCA_030752195.1 Gammaproteobacteria bacterium | reverse complement strand
CTAGCCAAAGCCGCGTCGTGCCTTGCAGAGTCGTCAGAAAAACGGGCACTAGTGAAAAAACTGATGCACTGATTTTGCCAGTTTCGGAGAGAACTTAGCTTGGGTTTGATGTATGCTGTGTCCGTCAGTGCGTCAGCGAAACGCCGCATTTTAAATCTGAAGGAGGTTTGAAGATATGTTTAGCACCCGTGGAATGCTTCGTTGGTTTGCCTGCTGTGCGCTTCCCTTGTTTTGTGTCGCTGCGAACGCGCAGTTAACTATCGAAGCCGATGTGATATATGGGCGAAAGGATGGGATGGCGCTGACTTACGACGTCCTCAAGCCCGAAAACGCCAATGGCGCCGCGGTTATCTTTATGATGAGCGGGGGTTGGTATTCTTCATGGTCACCTCCAGAGAGGGTGGCACTTCGGTTTGCAGATCTGCTTGAAGCTGGATTCACGGTGATACCGCTGTATCACGGCAGTGCGCCGCGATATAAAATTCCGGATGCAGTGAATGATGTAAATTTGGCGACGTTGCATATCAAAAGTCACGCGACTGAGTATGGCGTAGATCCCGATCGCATTGGTGTGACCGGCGGCAGTGCCGGAGGCCATCTTTCGTTGATGGTGGGCTTGGCTTCGGAACAAGTTCAGGCTGCTGCAGCCACGACAGAGGGAGAGCTTGATGTTTCTCTCGGTGCGATAGTTGCTTACTTCCCACCCGTGGATTTCAGGGAGGAGGAAGCGACCGCCGCAGGAATTGTAAATGAAGTCACTCAGGAAGAGTTGTATTCTAGATTTCCGGCTCTGATTTTTGATGAAGACCTGATCCCCGCAGTGTCACCTATTACCTATGTAGATCCCACTGATCCTCCAACGCTCCTGATTCACGGTGATGCTGATCCGCTGGTGCACATAAGTCATTCCGTAGCCATGAGTGAGGAGTTGAAGTCCAACAATATCGAGAGCGACTTTTTGGTTATCGAAGGGGGTAAGCACGGATTCCGGCGCGAGAATTCTGCGATTGCCGATAGCGCAAGATTGGCCTGGTTCGAAAAACACTTGCTTGATTAGCAGTGGTTTGCCCGAAGAATCCGACCTACTGCTATTCTTTTATGGACAACACATCTTACAATGGCTACCTTCACGCAATCCTCAGGAGTAACCTGGATCAATAACGGTCCACCGATGATTTTGAACACCAAGCGAGCTCGCGCGACTCCGCATCAGGGTTCGATACTAGGAGAAATGATTTATGTTTCGTTACATTTACAAGCAGGCAATTATTGCTGTCACGGCCCTATCGACTTTACAGGTATTTGCTCAAGATACTTATCAAAGCGCCCATCATGATTACAAGGTGGTCTCGGTGGCCGAAGATCTTGTGCAGCCATGGTCTATGGCGTGGCTACCCAACGGCGACATGCTGATAACAGAAAAGCCGGGGCGTCTGCGTCTGGTCCGTAATGGTCAGTTGCTGCCTGAAGCGATACCTGGAACTCCCGAGGTATTGTACAAAGGCCAAGGTGGTCTTTTTGAAGTCGTGCCACATCCTAATTTTAGTGACAACCAGTGGGTTTATCTGACTTTTGCCAAGCCGAATGCGAATGAGATAGATGATGGTTCGACCACGGCAATTGTTCGCGGCCGACTCGAGGACGACCGTCTAACGAACGTTGTTGAATTGTTCGCGGCGCAGGCTTCTGGCTTCGGCCACTATGGTGGCAAGTTGGTGTTCGACGGTGAAGGCCACATGTTTTTGACTTTGGGGGATCGCCAGGACTTTTCATTTGGCGATCGCGAAGCGCTAATGGCCCATTCAGCTCAGGATAGGAGCAATCATCAGGGGGTTATTGTGCGACTGAATGATGACGGAACGGTACCTGATGACAACCCGTTTGTCGGCGTGGACGGTGTCTTGCCCGAGATCTGGTCCTATGGCCATCGGAGCCCCCAGGGTTTGGCTATACATCCCATTACGGGAGATTTGTGGGAATCTGAGCACGGACCTCAGGGTGGTGACGAGCTCAACCTTGTCGAGCCCGGAAACAATTATGGCTGGCCTGTAGTTGGCCGCGGTGTTAACTACGGCGCCTTTGGGCGCCCCATTCATGTTGGCATAAGTGAAGAGGGCATGACGAGCCCAACCAACTTCTGGGTACCTTCGATCGCTACCTCAGGGTTAATGATTTACAGCGGTGACAAATTCCCAATGTGGGTTGGAGATATTTTCTCCGGTGGCCTGATCGGTGAGCAGCTCGCACGAGTCCATCTTGACGATGAGTACCGAAACGTCGTTATGGAAGAAACATTGGCCTACGACATGGGCCGTATACGCGACGTGAGACAGGGTCCTGACGGTTATATTTACCTTGCGATTTCTGATCGGCAGGCTGGTCCAAGCCCAATCGTTAGACTGGAACCTGTGGACTAGGTTGAGACTCAGTACTCGATGCGCTATCGAGGGGGCTCAACAGAGCCCCTTTTTTGTGTCTTTCGGAACAACGGGCAAAATTCATGAACCTCAAGAAGTTAAAGCAGGCAGAGGCGGCTTTTTTTGCTAGTTACCCTCAAGGATTTGAGGATCCGGAAATCAGGTTAATCAGAAAGAAACACAACATGACTCGCCTGGTGGCTCAGGTTCAGGACAGCTTTGCCAAAGCCAGATTTAAACAATCCGGGGCGGTTGTAGAAGACATGGTGCGCTACATCGGTCGCTCCTCAATGATCTCGCTGTTCGAAAAACCAAAATTCCGCGACCTGATCAGGTCTCTCAATTCGGCTGAACGCGAAGCTCTGGCGGCGGGCTTCAACAATCTACTACACGGCAAACAGCAGATGGGATTTGAAATGGTGCTGTCGATATTGCAAAGCCGAAAGCTTGCGAAGTGGTCACTGCTTACGATTCTGCCGGTTTATTTCCACCCTCAACATGAGGTTTTTGTGAAGCCCACTACTGCAAAAGGGGTAATCAAATATTTCGAGCTGTCTGACCTGGCCTACAGGCCCCAGCCAAGCTGGGAGTTCTACGAGGCCTATCGTAGGCAGATTCTAGACATGAAATCGCGAGTCAGTCCTTCGTTGTCGCCGAACAACGCAGCGTTCACCGGTTTTCTCATGATGTCGCTGCGTGCGCTCAAGCCCTAGCAGTCTAAAATTCATATTTTTCATAAGCTTAAATCTTCTTCGTACCAAGCGGCAGAGCCGCCAGGATTAGACTATCGAGCAGGGCTGTGCCACACTCGTATCAGAAAATCGAGCGAGCGCTCGCCGCGCAGTGTCGCGGGGCGCATCCCAATTAGTTATGTACTAGCAGGATAGAGAACCCATGACTTTTCGAGCACTTGGTCTAGTAGGTTTGACTCTGGCGCTTGCCCTGCCGGCTTCGGCCCAAACAGCAGATTACAGCGCTGCGATCGATGCGGAGCGGTTAACCGGCGCGGACACTGAAAATGAATCCTGGTTGAGTTACGGGCGGACCTATGATGAGCAGCGCTACAGCCCGCTGAACCAAATCAACCACGATACTGTGAACCAGTTGGGACTGAGTTGGTACGCGGACATGACAACCAGTCGTGGTCAGGAAGCCACACCGATTGTAGTTGATGGTGCGCTGTACATTTCTACTGCTTGGAGCCTGGTGCATGCGTTCGACGTGCGCACCGGCGAGCGTCTGTGGAGTTACGATCCGCAGGTGGCGAGAGAGAAGGGCCTTGATGCCTGTTGTGATGTGGTTAATCGTGGTGTTGCAGCCTGGGGCGGGCGTATATTCGTCGGGACGATAGACGGCAGGCTGGTGGCCCTGGACTCTGCTTCTGGTGAAGTGGACTGGGAAGTCATGACGGTCGACGAGTCATTGCCTTACACCATCACAGGTGCACCGAGAGTCGTAAAAGGCAAAGTGCTTATTGGTAACGGTGGTGCGGAGTATGGCGTGCGGGGCTACGTGACCGCCTACGACGCAGAGAGCGGCGAACAGGCCTGGCGCTTTTTCACAGTTCCAGGAAACCCCGCGGACGGCTACGAAAGTGACGTGATGACTGCGGCGGCAGACACCTGGACCGGAGCCTGGTGGAATCTGGGTGGAGGCGGTACCGTGTGGGACGCGATGGCGTATGACCCTGACCTCGATCTGCTTTATATCGGCGTAGGTAACGGGTCTCCGTGGAACCAGGCGCTGCGAAGCCCGGCCGGTGGTGACAACCTGTTTTTGTCTTCGATTGTGGCGCTAGATCCTGATGACGGGACCTACCGATGGCACTACCAGACAGTGCCAGGAGAAACCTGGGACTACACCGCCACACAGCACATCATGCTGGCTGACCTTGAGATAGACGGTGGTATGCGCCGGGTGGTAATGCAGGCTCCCAAAAACGGGTTCTTTTATGTTCTGGATGCTGAAACTGGCGAGCTGATATCCGCGGAAAACTACACGCCCGTCAACTGGGCAACGCACATCGATCTGCCAACCGGGCGCCCTGTCGAGGTCGCTGATGCGCGCTATGAGAAGTCCAACAATCCAGCGATCGTTTTGCCAGGGCCACTGGGCGGCCACAACTGGTATCCGATGGCCTTTAGTCAGGATACCGGACTGGTTTATATACCGGTCACAGAAAATTTCATGGGCTATGTCGCTGACAATGAGTTTGTCGCAGACCCTGACGGCTGGAATACTGGCGTTGATTTCGGACGAGGTTTCCAACTGATAATGAGCCAGCCAGAAATCCCGACCAATGCCTCGCTGCTGAAGGCTTGGAACCCTGTGACCCAGGAAGAGGTGTGGCGCGTTCAGCATCCCATTGGTGAGGGGAATGCCGGGGTTCTGGCAACAGCCGGAGGTCTGGTTTTTCAGGGTACTCGCTCCGGTGAATTTGTTGCGTACAACGATGAAACTGGCGAAGCCCTATGGACCGATTACGTGCAGGCCGGCGTCATGGCTGCCCCCGCAACCTTTACCGTGGATGGGCAGCAGCACCTCGCTTTGCTGGTTGGCTCTCCAGCGCTGCCGAAAGAGGGGCTCGGCGCTTCGGAACCTACGACTGTTGCGTCGCGGAATAATTCCAGATTGCTGATTTACCGAATCGGCGGTGAAGCCCTGCTTCCATCCAACCCGGCCACCACGTCTGTAGATGGGGAATTTGAAATACCGCAGATCGAGGCCACGAATGAATTGATCGCTCAGGGCGAGACGGGGTACAACAGAAACTGTGCGGTATGTCATGGGCCTATGGGCATTTCAACGCGTCCTGATACCTATCCAGATCTGCGGCTCAGCAGACGTATGGCTACCGAAGCATCCTGGGCGGCGGTCGTTTTAGATGGCGAGCTGGCCGACGCTGGCATGGTGTCATTCGCCAATAACTTGGGTGATGGAGACGCGGAAGCTATTCGCACGTACATCATCAATCAGGCCAATCTAACTTTACAATAAACCTACATACAGCATTGTGGGTAAGAGGGGCAGATAGCCCTTCCATTGATGAGCCTCGATTATTTTCAATGCGCTGACAGGCAGCAGTCTAGAGGTGTTAGCTGAATGATTGAGTTAGGTCAGTATCGTACTTTATGCAGCGAATTGCTTCCTCAATGGTCGCGGTCGATTTGGGGCAGCTGTCCGGCGTCACGGTTACTTTGGTCTAAGTGACCAATACGCTGCTACAAGGTTTTGCCATCGCTGTTCTCGAGATTTGAAAGATGCACGAGGATATTTCGCGATTTTATGGCACTTCATGATCAGGGTGGTGTCGCGGAAGTTGGCTTTCTGTCAAAAAGTGGTACGGATCCTGAATGCGAGCTCCATGCCCCCGCCATTGCAGTAGTCTTCGAACTCCTCCATAACGCCGTTGGCTGTTGGGCCGACGAACCGCGTTCGTTTCCGACACCATTCTGCATCTGTCAGGTTGCTGGATTCAAAACGGAACATCAGATTTCCAAAAGCGCGTTTCTCTATATAAGCAGAAAGGCGCGGCGCCTCGATGCGCTCTTCAATATCATCGATATCGATGGCAAGACGGGCTGTACTGCCGTTAGAGTTATTCGAATAATTCAGACCATAGGTGAGCCCATGAGCCGAGACGTCGTGACGAAAGCCGACGTTTGCCTGCCATCGGCCTTTACCGCGCTCGCGCCGCTTGATCCGGAGAAAAGGATCAATGTACTGAGAGTCACGAAGTTTCACCGCCGTAGTCAGCAGGGCATTCTGTAAACCGAAGTTGTCGAGTTTGGTGCTAAGGTCCAAATTTAACCCATAGCGCTTTCCATCACCGATATTTCCCCGAGCTGAAGCTAAAATACCTTCACTCGTTGAGACATCAATTCGGTCAATGTGATCGGTAACGTCGCGATACCAGAACTGTGAATTAACGACGCCCAAGTCATTCGGCAAGCGCATTTCGAGATTGAGCTCATAACGCCAGGATTGCTCCTGTCGGATTTCAGGATTTCCAGCAAGAGTGTCTCTATCTTCATCTCCGCCATCCACTGACGCACTGAAGTCAGAGAAGCTGAGTTGCTCAACGTCTTTTCTCAGGCCTGCGCGCAACTGCAGGCTGGGCGTGATGTCAAAACGGTAGTCAATGCGAGGCCGAAAGAACTGGAAATCACGGGCATTGCTGACGTCTCCACTTTGTTCAATTGTTGATGTCTCAACGACCATGGCGCTCTCCAAAGACATCCTGTCATTGATCTGCCAGTTATGGTTCGCGAATGTCTCATAGCGCATCTCCTGCACGGTTGAGTTGCCATTTGGCACGACCACGGGCACCAGATTGGCCCAGGCAGGGTCGGGAGAGCCGTCGGTAGCGCGCCCGAGCATTAGGTTTGAGTCCCTTATGGTTTGGGCGCCCTCAACGCCCAATTCCAACCCCTGCAGGTCATTGAAATCGAAAGTATAAGAGGTTCGGGCAATACGTTCCCGGTCCCGCCCTGCATTTCGGATAAAGAGATCCTGAGAGCTGAAACCATTGGCTTGTTGAAAACGGTTGCGGTCGTTGATCGAATCACGGTCGTTGACGATGAATAGAAAGCGATAGGTGCCCGCGTCGTTGAAATCATATTCAAAGTCACCGCCTAATTCCCAGGCATCGCGCGTGGCGAGGTTTGACTCGGTTTCAACGCGTGAAGAATTATCTGTGAGCTGAGTGATGGTGCGGTAGCGTTCATCCGGAACTTCACCCAGCGTCTCGAAGAGGGCGTTAAACTGCAGCACGCTTTGCGGTAGGCTGTAGCCAAGATTCATACTGGCCTGCAACTGGGTCTCGTCCCGGGTGCGCGATTCCCTGCGCACTTCGGTCATTTCTCCGTCTGGTGTGAAACTGAATTCCCGGCTTTCCCAGGCCCGATAGCGTGGGTCTGCCTCCAGATTGAACAGGTAATTCAGATCGCCATTTTGGCCGCTACGGGAGACCTGACCGCCGGGATCAAAAGTGCCGTCCTGTATGACATCGGAGCGCAGCTGAACGGTGGTGCTGGAGCGACTGGGTTCGTCCAGCAGCACTACGTTGACAATCTGACCGCCCCCTCGGACATCAAGTTCTGTCGAAGTGCCACGGATGATTTCGATTTGTTCAACCTGGTCCGCTGAAATACGCGCCAGCGCACTGCGGCCTCCGTTGCTCTTGCCGGTAATACGCTGGCCGTTGATCAGGATTTCTCCTGCCCCCGATCCCAGGCCCCTGCCGCCACGACCGCCGCGCAGGGCGAGATCGATGCCAGGAATGCGACTGAGCATGTCATTGGCCGACACGGGAAAGAATTGGTTGAAATAATCGGCCGGATAGACGACTGTTGAATCGTCATCACCAGCTGTAGGATTGGTGGAGGGTATCTCTGACAGAGCTGGATTCATCAGGGCAAAGAGCGCCAGCAGCAAAGCGATCTGCCGGGCCGGTCTGAAAGTGTTCGCTGATTTCCTGTCCATGGCACTTGTCTGGTGGAAACCTTTCCCGTAATTTGCGCGACTAATCGGACTCATGATCGGATGTGTCGGCCTTTCCTTGAATCACTTAACACGCTGTAAAGTATACTGATTCGTCACGGCAGACTTTGTGACAATTTGTAGAGATCCGGTGTTCAATTAGGGGTAAATATGGCAAGACTGTGGCAAGTCATGCTGATTGACGCACTCCTGGCGGCAACGGCGAATGCGCCGCCCATGGCCACTGCGGGGTAGATTGTTACCTGACCTGTTTATGCGACGCAGGCAGTGATCGAGATGCCTAATACCGATACCCGGGAGTTATCCTTGATAAACGGAATCCAGAACAGTACTGAGGAATCGCCGATTTTGCTGTTTCCTACCCACTATCTGGGCAATTTTGTCCTTGGTCTTCCGTGGGTATTGAAAGTGCTCTCTGTCAGGCCGGAAGCTCTCGTGGTTCTGGATGCCCGTTTTGGTCCGCTGGCTAGGCTGATCTTGCCTGAGCACAGTCGGCTGATTCTCTATCCCCGCCAGGAAATGGAGGCTGGGGAGCCATTTTTTAGTCGACTGTTGCACTATTGTAGGTTTCTGACTGCCCTGAGAGGCACAGACTCGCAGGTAATACTGGATCTTGAGGGAGAGCGCTTTACCGGCATACTGGCCCGCCTGAGTGGTTGCCCGGTCCGGATCGGCCCGATGATGAAAAGAGCAGAACGTTTTTACACTGAGATTCGTGATCTGAACTACCAAAATCACCGATTTAACGCGTTCGGAGAAATCGTGTCGGATTTTGTGGACGATGACCGGCCTGCCACCCGATTGCCTTTTCGGGTCGACCAGACAGCGCTCGAAAGGCTTGGCACGCTGATGCCGAACTGGCAGAGCAAAACGCTCGTGGCCATTCATCCGGGTGCAAGCGTGCCCTACAAGCTCTGGTCGCAGGCGCATTTTGCCCGATTGGTCAGTCAGCTACAGGACTCCGGCTATCAGGTGGTCTGGGTAGGTGCCGGTGAAATGGACGCGCAGATCATTCGCGCGATCACCGGGCAGATCGATGCAGATGAAACGGTCAATTTGTGCAATCGTCTGTCCTTTTCGGAGCTGATGGCACTGTATCAGCACTGTCGATTCTTTGTCGGTAGTGACAGTGGTCCCATGCATTTGGCTGCAGCAACTGGTGCTCCTGTCTTTGCCCTGTTCGGGCCGAGCGACGAGGCGATTTGGGCTCCGCTGGGTGAGCACAGTCATCCCTTGCGCGGGACTTTGTGCTGTGCCGATGATTGTGACGCCTTTCACTGTCGCTTGGATTATCGTTGCATGGCATCTTTACACCCTGAAGCGGTAATGGAAGCCATAAATGATAGACTTCCACCCTTGGGTGTTGAGGCACAGTGAGTCGGCGTCCCAATAAATTCCTGTCTGCATGGGCTCCACAAATGTTTGATAAAATTCCAGTGAGCGCTTACATCATCACCTTGAATGAAGCACGCAATATCGGTGTCTGTCTTGACCGATTGATAGAGTTCGATGAGGTCATCCTTGTAGACAGTGGCAGCACTGACGGTACCGTTGAATTAGCCGGGCAGTATGAAAATGTTCAGGCGAGCTATCATGCATGGAATGGATTTAGTGAACAGAAAGCGCACGCGTTGAGCCTTTGTCGCAATGATTGGGTGCTCAACATTGACGCGGATGAGATCGTGACGGACGCCTACCTGGAAGAAATCATGCGGGTGGTTTCAGAGGATGAAGCTGATGCTCTGGAATCCACCCGGACCTTATATCGCTGGGGGAGGCGGCCTCGTCACTTTGGCAGTGACGACCGACTGGTCAGACTTTTTCGTAAAAACGCTGGCCATTATGAGCCCCGTCGCGTCCATGAAAGTATAACGATTGCCGGCAAGATCGTGCAGACCGGAGCCACCATCAACCACCACGAGAATCTGACTTATTCCAAACGGGTGGATAAATCCAATAAGTACAGTCAGGCTAAGGCCGAGGATAAGTTTGAGAAGCGTAATCGCGTGTCTGTACTCACGCTTGTTTTTATTTTTCCCGTGTCCTTTGTTCAGGTCTACTTCTTCAAAGGGCATTTCTTGGACGGTGTAGACGGTCTTCTGACCAGCATGAATTTTGCATTTTACAACTTTATGAAATACGCGAAACTCTGGGAGCTGAATCGCGGCAGGGACGATCGGGGTTAGCATTTGCCGGGTCTGACGGTCTACTCCGTCAGAAAGAGAGTCAGCTCCGCGCCAGCATCGTCAAGGGCTTGTAGATGGTTTCTGTCATCCAGATTGTCTTTGAGAAAAGCCAGAACGAAACGCCCCAGAGCTGCTTTCTGCTCGCCACTGTTCGACACGAACGAGTGGTTACCGCTGGCAAATTCGACGTAGGTCTTGCTGCTGCCGATGGAGTCGTAGACCAGTTTGGCATGCTCAGCCGGTGGTGCGACCTTGTCTTCCGCGCTGGCGATAATCATGGCAGGTACCGCTAGGCTGCTGTAATCACCGCTGAAGGACTGTCCGGGTTCACAGCAATACAGTGCCAGTGGGATGACTGCCTTGATGTCGTCTCCCATCTGCGTAGCGGCCACCAGAGAGGCACCGCCTCCCATGGAATGACCCCTACTCGCGATTTTTTCCGGATCGATCTTATTTGCTACGGGTGCGTCGGGGTTCTGGTTTTCTGACTTGATGAAGTCCACCGCTGCGATCAGTGCATCAGCCCGGGCAGCGAGGGCGTCAGTCGGTGCGTTGGTTTCGAGAATGAAAACTGAGTATCCCAGTGATGCTAGGGCAGGGCCCCACCATTCGTAGGCTGAAGCTGGCGCTCTGAAGCCGGGCACGAAGGCTACAGCGCCGTTTGGCGGATCGAAGCTCAAAGTTAACGGATAGAAGACCATCGCCCCGGCGAATGCTTCGGCACTGACCTCGGGTTCATAGGTCCGGACTTCGTAGAGTCTTTCATCAAATTCCCGGCCAATTGCCAGACCGACTTGTCTGCCTTCGGGGCGGTAGCGGCCCTGGCTGTTGTCCTGTGCCTGCAGGCTGAGAGGAGAGACCAGCAGGCCGACAATAAGGGTGACGATACCTGCGTTTCGCAGGATTTTTTCTCGTATCAGGGCCATAGTGGGTTACCTCGCTGTTATTGTGCTTGATCAGGCCTCGGGCTGTCCTTCTCGCAAAACCATGTATGATGAATTTCCACGCCCGTCGGCGGCGCTTAAATGCATATGCCGCCTGAATATAACAAACCCGATTTTGTTTAGAAACCTGAACGAAATTGCCGCTTTGCAGACTTTGGTCCATATAGACCTGCTCTCGGCTAGGTTATATGCTTAATGGGAGTTTACTAGCATTATAGGTATTCATATGATCAAGCAAATTCGGGGTCTCCGCCGGTCGAGGGTCTGGTTATTCGCAGTCATCGCGACGCTGACAGCGTTGCCCTCCCTGAGTCATGCACAGGAGCTCGGGGACCATCAATACACGTCCGAAGCCATTCAGGCGGGTCTCAGGGTCTATTCACGGGAATGTGCATTGTGCCATGGCCCGCAGGGTGATCTCGTCAGCGGGATTAACTTGGCCCGGGGAGAGTTTCGCTCAGCGCAATCAGACGATGACCTGAGGAGTGTCATCACGGAAGGTCGGGCCCAGGGGCAGATGCCGGCGTTTGATTTGCGAGACTCCGAGTTGAGCGGGGTGATCGCCTATATCAGGGCCGGGCTTGATCCGGATGGTATTGCCATTCGCATCGGAGATGCGACGCGCGGTCTGGCGCTTTTTCAAGGTAAGGGGGAATGCGCGAGTTGCCATCGTGTGAAGGGTGTGGGTCCACGAACAGCCCCTGATCTGAGCGCAATTGGTGTTGACCGCTCGCCAGCCAACTTGCAGTTAAATCTGGTTGATCCGGCTGCCGCGATTCTGCCTATCAACCGTCCCGTCAGAATTGTGACCCGCAATGAAGAAACCATTACCGGACGGCGGCTGAATGAGGACACCTACACGGTTCAGCTTATCGATTCGAATGAACGCTTGCGTTCACTGATTAAGGCCGACCTGGTGACTTACGAGATCAGCGACTTGCCAAGCAAGGGGCCGACGAATCTGACTCCGGCAGAAGTGGCCGACGTCATTGCTTATTTGCTGACTTTAGATGGAGAGAGTTAGGCATGAAAACTTTGAACACAGGCGTAGCTAAACTCGTCAGATCTGCTTTTAAAGGCTGCCTGACACTCCTGCTGGCAGGTCAATCCCTTTACCTTGCCAATGCTCAGGTGCCGTATGACCGCATTCTCAACGCTGCCGATGAGCCGCAAAATTGGCTGACCTACAATGGTAGCTACATGAGCCAGCGCTATAGCCTGCTTGATCAGATCAATCAGGACAATGTGGGGGATCTGGAGCTGAAGTGGGTGTTGCAGAATCAGGTGTTCGGCGCGTGGCAATCGAACCCCATTGTGGTTGACGGCATCATGTATGTGACTGAGCGCCCAAACAGCGTTATGGCAGTTGATGCAATAACTGGCAGAGTATTTTGGAAATACACGCACACGCCCGATGAGAGAGCCCGGGTGTGCTGTGGTGCAAATAATCGAGGGGTCGCGGTTCTGGGTGATCGGGTGTTTATGGGCACCCTTGATGCTCGGCTGATTGCGCTCGATCGGATTAACGGTGAAGTATTGTGGAACGCTGAAGTGGGTGATGTGGCTCTGGCTAATTCCGTGACTATGGCGCCCTTGGCGGTGAAAGACAAAGTTATCGTTGGTGTTGGTGGCGGTGAATTCGGAATACGAGGCTACGTCGCTGCTTACTATGCGGACACCGGGGAGCAGGCCTGGAAAACCTATACCATCCCGGGCCCGGGCGAACCCGGTCACGATTCCTGGCAGGACGATGACTGGATGCATGGTGGGGCGCCAGTATGGATAACGGGGTCATTTGATGCGGAACAGAATCAGGTTTACTGGGGAGTCGGCAATCCCGGGCCTGACTGGAACAACGAACAGCGCCCCGGTGACAATCTTTACTCTGATTCGGTTATCGCGCTGGATGTCGATACGGGCGAACTGGAATGGTATTTTCAATTCACGCCGAATGACCCCTACGACTATGACGCCGTGCAGGTGCCGGTACTCGCGGATCTGAATTGGAACGGAATGCCCAAGAAGGTGATGATGTGGGCGAACCGTAACGGCTATTTCTACGTCCTCGACCGGACTTCCGGTGAGTGTCTGGTCGCCAAGCCCTATGTGCGGGTGAACTGGTCCAGTGGCTTGGATGAAAACTGCCGGCCGATTATCACGCCGCAGCCAGATGGCATGCCAACCTATCCGGGCAATCAGGGCGGGACAAACTGGTACCCGCCTTCCTTCAGTCCACGCACTGGCCTCTTTTACTTCAGCGCCTGGGAGGATTACGCAACGATTTATCGCTCGGAAGAGCAGGAATATACCCCGGGCAGGGCCTTTCTGGGAGGTGGGTTCAGTGTGCTGGCGCCAGCACCGGATGCACCGACGATCGGCATCGGCCGCACCAATCCGGTAAACAACTGGACGGATGAAGTCGGGCACGCCTCGCTTAAGGCTATGGATCCGAACACCGGGAAAGAAGTCTGGGAGTTTGAACAGTATGACGTCAGCGACAGTGGTATGTTGACGACAGTTACTGACCTGCTGATCACCGGCGGCAGGGAAGGGTACTTCCACGTGCTCGACGCAAAAAGTGGAGAATTACTATTTCACAAGAATCTGGGTGGGCAGATCGTCATGGCACCGGTGACCTATATGGTGGATGGCGTGCAATACGTCTCTATCATTTCGGGTAACAGTCTGTTTACTTTCGCGCTGAAAGGCTAATTGCCGGGTACCGGTAATGCGTGCTTCCGCGCTGTGGTGATCGGGGCCTGTGGGCCCCGCCAGCACCGCGCATGCTTTGCTTCCTAGGGATCTGTATGTCAGAACCACTTTGGGACAGAACCCACCCCTTTGTCATTCCGGTCACAGCGAGTGCTCGGCATGTCGATGGATATGGTCACGTGTCTACTCACAATTATGTGCAGTGGATGATTGATTGCGCGTTCGCGCATTCGGCCTCTCTTGGTCTGGATGAAGTGACCTGTAAGACAATGGCCCGGGGCATGGCCGCGATCAGCTTCGATGTGCAGCTTTTAGGTTCCGCCTACGAAGGAGATGAGCTTGAAGTTGCGACGTGGATTGTCGATCCCGATGGCCGCATCAGACTGGCTAGGAAATTTCAGATACTTCACCCGGAATCAGGCCGGACACTGGCCCGTGGCCATTTTAAATTCGTCTGTACCAACCTCGACACGGGAAAGGCCGTACGCATGCCGCAAATCTTCAAAGAGACCTATGTGATGGTCAGCGAGCCGGTCGTTTTGAACTGAGACAAACTTTGTTGCTTTTCAGGTAGTTGAGGCGCTTGGAATCCCGTTCAAAAGCCGGATAATTCCAAGCCTGAGTCGAGTTCGCTGAGGAATTCGTCGTCGGAGGCCGTTGCCGGGTACTCCGAGCTTTGTAACTTAAGGAGAAATTGATGCAAGCTATTGATTTAAGGAAGGTTTTAGTACCTTTTCTTATGCTTATGAGTCCGGGGCTGACCTCTGCTCAAGACGCTGACCAATGGTTCACGCTTGGCAATGACTTTGCGCACACTCGCTACACCACGGCTGACGAGCTGTCGCCGGAAAATTTCGGGGATCTGGAAGTGGCCTGGGAGTGGGATGGTGCCAGCTTTGGGGCGGTGAGCGGTCGGTCTACGCCGTCTCTGATCGACGGTCTGCTTTACACCGTGGCCGGCTACAATCGGCATGTCATCGCAATCGATCCGAAGACCGGTGAAACCGTCTGGTCCTATCGGGAGCCGAAAACCCCGCGCGCGGAATACTCCATGCGAGCCGACTATGGCAAAGGAGTAGCCTTTGGTTACATTGATGGACAGGGCGTGGTGCTGATTGTGTCGCCGGGCTTTTTCCTGACGGCGCTGGATGCCAAGACAGGGGTGCCTCTCGATGATTGGGGTGTTCCGGTTGGCGTGGACGGATTCCCGGAAAGCGGAGTTGTGGACATGCTGAAAGATCTGGGACATCCCTACGACCCCTATGAGGGCATACCACTTGAGACGGGATACATAACGTCATCATCTCCACCTATCGTGGTCAATGACACCATTGTTGTGGGTAACTCCGCGGAACAGGGCTACAACCAGTCGCGCATAGAAAATGTGCCCGGCGACATCCTCGCTTATGACCTTCGCACCGGCGATTTCAAGTGGAAGTTCAATGTCATTCCCAAGCCCGGAGAATACGGTCACGAAACGTGGGAAAATGACGCCTGGGAATGGACCGGAGATGTGTCTTCTTGGGCGCCGCTCTCGGCTGATCCGGATAATGACCTTGTATATATTCCGACCAACAGCGCGACCATTGATTACTACGGTGGCTTTCGCCCGGGAGATAACCTCTACGGAGCGAGCATTATTGCGCTGAACGCCAGTACAGGTGAACGTGCGTGGCACTTCCAGTTCGTCCACCATGAAATCTGGAACTTTGACACACCGACGGCGCCTATACTTATGGATCTCACTGTAGACGGGCAGGCAATCCCTGCGGTCGTTCAGGCAACCAAGCAGGGCTGGCTGTATACCTTCAACCGTCTTACAGGTGAGCCGGTCTGGCCGATTGAGGAGCGTGAGGTCCCAGCTTCGATAGTTCCTGGAGAAGTGCTCTCGCCTACGCAACCGCATGTGACCTGGCCAGAACCTTATTCCATGCAGGGGATTACCGAAGAAGATCTGCTGGACTTCACGCCTGAGCTCAAGGCGCAATCGCTGGCCACGATGGAAGACTATGTGATGGGTGGACTATTTAACCCGCCGATCCACGCTGACAATCCTATGGGTAAGTATGCCGCCATGAATTGTCCCGGCGGCGCGGGGGGCGTAAACATCACCTCACCACCGGTCGCTGATCCTGTGAACAACATCTTTTATCTGTCAGAGCACACCGCGTGCTTTACCCTAAGGCTAATTCCCGGCGAAGAGGCTGATCTGCTTTTCCCGAACTCGACCGGCACAACCACTGCGCAGTATGCGAACAGCGTACGCGGTGCGACCGCACGTACGCCGCGTCATCCCAGCGGTTTGCCGATCTGGAAACCGCCCTATAGCACGATAGTAGCCTATGACATGGACACCGGCGAGAAGAAGTTCACCGTCCCGACCGGGGAAACTCCACAACGCTATAAGGATGCCTTTGAACGTGCCGGAGTCTCGGAGTCAGTGTACGGTAATACCGGTACTGGCGCTCTGGTGCCAATGGTAGTTACGCCTACCATGCTGGTGTATTCCGATCAGGCCTCCGACGGCACACCTATGTTGTGGGCTTTGGACAAAGACACTGGCGAAATTGCGGCTGAGATGGAAGCCCCCGCCCGCTCAAGCTACGGCATGAGCAGCTGGGTGCACGACGGCCACCAGTACATCATGCTGCAGACCAGCTCTAAGTTGACTGCGCTGGCTCTGCCTGCAGCTCAGGCGGAGAGTGGAGCACACTGATTTGTCCGAGCATAAAAAAGGCGGCCAGTGGCCGCCTTTTTTATGCTTGCACGCCTTGCGCAAGGGCTTGCTTCAGTCTTCAGACCTGAGGGCCAGCTGCAACAAGTGACGCCGCAGACGGGTCGTCAGTGAATTTTTTGAAATTCTGGATGAATAGGTTGGCTAAATTTCTCGCTCTTGAGTCCCACTCAGCGGGCTCACTAAAGCTATTGCGTGGATCCAGAAGGGCAGTATCCACTCCGGCAACCGAGAGTGGCACGGCGAGATTGAAATATGGCAATTGCTCGGTGTCCGCTTCATCGATGCTTCCATCGAGAATGGCATTGATGATATTGCGTGTCGCCCCGATCGAAATCCGGTTGCCCGTGCCGTTCCAGCCGGTGTTGACCAGATACGCTTGAGACCCTGCGGCCCGCATTCGCTCCACCAGGACTTCTGCGTAGCGGCTGGGATGAAGAGACAGAAAAGCCGCACCGAAGCAGCTGGAGAAAGTCGGGGTGGGTTCAGTCACGCCCCGCTCGGTCCCTGCCAGTTTTGCGGTAAACCCCGAGAGGAAATGATACTTGGTCTGAGCATCGGTTAACCGGGAGACCGGAGGGAGAACGCCGAAGGCATCCGCCGTCAGAAAAATGACCTGCTTGGCATGACCTCCTACGGACGTTGGCTTCACGATATTTTGAATATGGTAAATAGGATAGGAAACCCGAGTGTTTTCTGTCCGGGAGCTGTCGTCGTAGTCAATCCTTCCTGTTTCATCCACGGCGACATTCTCCAGCAGCGCGTCGC